>CAIWXH010000566.1 GCA_903916565.1 uncultured Oscillochloris sp.
CGCGGGCACGCCAGTGGTGGTGATGGCCGAACGCCACGTCGCGGTGCGCTACCACGCGCTCACGGCGGAAGATCTGCTCCCGGCGGCGCTGGCCGCGATTGCGGAGCGCAGCGGGTTTCAGGTCACCTGTGTGCCGCTGGACAGCCCGGAGGCCCGCCACGATCCGCTCACCATCGGCGCCCCCGCCCCTGAGCGGCTGGGGCGGGATAAGGCCGTCGCGGCAGCCCGTGATCTCCTGGCTGGGGTGTCCAGCGACATCACGGGCGACAAGGGCACAGGGACGCTGTTCGTGCGCCTGCCGCTGCCCTATGGCGACATGCGGCGCTACGGGGCGCGGCTGGCGGAAGTGGTCGCCGCGACGGGCTGGGGTGTGCGGGTGCGACCGCACGCGCAGCACACCGCGCTGGAAGCGGCGGTGCGTGCGGCCCTGCCGCCAGAGGCCGAATTGCTGCTGCCGCTGTCCGTCTCCAACCAGAAGCAGCTCATCACCGGCCAGTATCGTGGCAGCCCAGATCTCGCGGCCATGGCCGACGCGGAAGCGGAGTTCGCCCGCGTTGAGGGCTGGCAACTGACGCTGCGCCCCGCCGAGTAGCGATGGAACAGCGAGCGGCGCTTGGCGGTTGCAGCGTCGCCTTTTACCCCTCACCCCCGGCCCCTCTCCCTCACGGGGAGAGGGGAGATTCCGCAGCATGATGCCTCCGGCTCCCCCCTCTCCCGTTCAGGGAGAGGGGGGTGAGGGCTGGCGCGGCGCAGCTTACGAAGCGGCGCTACTCGGTGGCGTACAGTCGGCCCAGACCCGCCGCCGTCTTCTGGAACAGCGTCACCAATTCCGGCGGCGCGTGAACCAGACAAGCATCGCCGTAGCGCAGCAGGATCTGCCGCGCCTGCCAGAAATTGGTGATGGTCGCCGTCACCTCGGCGCTGCCATCGTCATGGTAGCTAATCTGCGTGTTGGGGAAATAGACCGCCACATCGCGCCGACAGGCGACCTGCGACACCAGCGTATAGCGCAGCACGTAGCTCGGCGGGGTGGGGCGAATGGGCGGCAGCACCGTGGGCAGCACCATCACCGTGGCCGCCACAATTCGGTCGAGTCGGTAGTCAATCGCCGCGTGGATCGCCTCACCGCCGCGTGGCGTCACCTCCAGCACCGTCGCATCGAGATAGCCGTGGCCCTCGGGGCGAAAGGTGATGCCGTAGGGCGCAACGCGGTGGTGCCGGGGCAGATCGGCGTCGAAGGTACTCAGATACGCGAAGGCCAGCTCGCGGCGCTCCTCGACGGCGTACTTCACAATCGTCAGCGTATCCAGGTCAATGCGCCCGCCGCCGTCCCCGCCGCCCAGCCGGGTCGCGCTGCGCCGTCGCCGGTGTTGCTGCTGCCGTGTAGGCGGCAGCAGCAGCACGACCCGCTCCAGCAACGCGCGCAGATTAGTATGTTCAGGGTGCCCACTGCCCGCCGGGAAGCTCGCCTCTAAAAAGGCCAGCGCCTCAAGCGAGTCGTCGGGCAGATCGAGCAGCGCCAACTCGCCGAGATCTTCCAGCGCATACTGGCGCGCAGGGCGGTTGTAGGTAATGACACAGCCGTACTCGCCCTTGAGCGCGTCGAAATCGTGCTTGAGCGCCGCCGCAGCCGCCTCGGGATAGCCCTGTGCGCCCAGCTCGCGGTTGATCGCGCCGACCAGATCGGCGCTGGTGGCGGGGCCACGCAACAGGGCACGCACCAGCAGCAGGCGCCGCCGAAAGGTCAGCCAAGAACTGCGCTTAATCCCGCCGCCGTGGTTGCTCATAGAATGCTTGCCTTTAGGCGCTGATAGGTAAACCAAAGGATCGCCTGAGCCTCCAGGGCGCTTTGTGCGCCCCGCAAGCGCGGGGCCGCCACCACAATCAACGCCTCCAAGTCCGCTGCGCTCAGACCCCAGCCATAGCGCAGATTTGCCATCTGGGCAAGGGGGAGCCAGCCTTCCAAGAGGCGCTGCTGCCCGTCTGGCAACGCCTGCGCTACGGGTAGTTGCTGCGCCACCGTAGACCTCCTTACACTAACACCGACGGAACATTGTACCGTGCATCGGGGCGCCTCCTCATGGCAGCGCACAAGCGTCAGCATAGCCGCCGCACCGGGCACAAACGCGCACGCTGCCGGAATCCTCGCCAGAGGATTCCGGCCATACGTGAGGCATGCGGGTTGTGAGCGCGTGGCGGCCCCAGACCTTGTGTGAACGCCCGCCACGATTTTCCCGACAAGCCGACGAACGACCATCGGTGCATGGACACCGCACGGTGCGGGCGAACCGCTTCCGCCAGACCTGTCAGGTGCGCGCACGGGCGCACCTACGTGGGGACGCGATCATCCATTGCGCGCACCTGACAGGTCTCCGCACGGCGGTGATGCGGCTTTGGCACGGTAGTATTTGGCCCCACTGCCGCCGCAACGTACAATCTTTAGCGAAGCTGACGCTCAACGTAACCAGACGCCTGCGGCGGCGCAAAGCCGTACCGGGCCTCAGCGCGCACGCCGATGCGCGACCGTGTGCCGCGCCGCCTGTGCCAGCAGCCGACTGACCGCCGCCGCACTTAGGGGCGTAAGATCCTCGTACCAGTCACGCACGGCCCCCACCGGCGACGGGTGCATGGCGCAGACCAGCGCATCCACCGCCGGGCCGAGGGCCGCGCTAGTCTCGGGCGGTACAACCGGGATCGCCACCACAACGCAGGTCGCGCCACACTGCTTGAGCGCCAACGCCGCCCGACGCATGGTCGTGCCATCGCTCAGGCCATCGTCAACCAGAATGATCGTGCGGCCTGAGATCGCCAGTGCGGGGAGGTCGGCGCGGTAGGAGGTTTCGCGACCGACAAGCGCACGCCGCTCGGAGGCAATCAACTCCTCAAGCTCGTGCGTCGTCATCTGGAGCGCCTCAATGCGTGCGTGGTTCAGCAGCACCACATCACCCGACGTGATGACGCCCAACTCCTGCGGCTCGTAGGCTGGAAAGCTAAGCGGATGGACGAGGAAGACATCGAGCGGCGCACTCAGCGCCTCGGCAATCCCAAACGCGACCGGGAGGCAGCGCGGGAAGGCCAGCACGCTCACGTCGGGGCGCCCGCTATAGTCAAGGAGCCAACTAGCCAGCACCCGTCCGGCGTGGCGGCGGTCGCGCATGCGCGGATTGCACCGTGGGAACGGCGGTACCGTCGGCGCTGGCACCTCAGCCTGCGGCAGGCTGGGCAGGCACGGCGCTGAGCCATGCTCATGGTCGGGTGGGCCGACCCGGCCATCGGGGCGACCACTGCGGATGGGAGCCGCAAGCGACACCTGTGCCGCTCTTGACATGGTGACAAGCGACTGCGCCCGCAGGGGCGTGGCATTCTCAGCACTACGGCGCAGCATTAGGGCAGACACAGGGGGCTGATCGATTGACATACCTGCATCCCTTGATTCAATCGTGCGGATCCGATGAATGGTTCCCGTCGTGCGTCTAGCAAGAACGATACCAACACAGGGCTGAGCAACGTCGCTCGCCGGGGGGGCTGAAGCCCCCGGCTACGTTTACGAAGCCTGCCTTCGCAGGCTGGTTGAGGCCGCGCAGGCGGCCTTCGCAGCGCATAGCCCGTGGCGTCAGCCACCGGGCGGGGGCTGGCAGGCGACGTTGCCGCAGCCCAGAATCGGACAACGCCGACTCCACATGCGTGGAGCCAGCGTTGTCCGATTTGCTACGAGGCCGAGCAACTAGTCAGCGGCGACCGACACGGGCTGCGGTCTCCGCGACGGCCCCATCTTCCAGGGAACCCCCAGGATGCGGAGGAGGTAGAAGTCTACACCATAGTAGCCGGCGACCTTCCATGCCAAGATCAGGATGACCGCGAGGGCGAACAGCAGCCCATTGGAGCTGGCCGAGCCGGCCATAATGAAGTTCAGGTTCATGAAGGCACCGAAGAAGGCCGCGATGCCGACAAAGGCGCCGATGATCAGGCCGATGCCGATTAGAAGTTCACCGTAGGCCACGAGCTTGGCAAACCAAGTGTAGCTGCCCGTGTCGAGCATGAACTGAATAAAGCTGCGGTACCAATCGAAGGCGATGACCGACTTCCCGCCTGCCGGGATGGTCACAGCCTTTGTCCAATAACCCTTGAGCGCCTCGCCGGTGGCGACCCACTTGGGGTCACCAATTTTGTGCATACTGGCCTCGACCCACTGCCAGCCGAGCCAGCCACGGATGAACACGAAGATCCAAGCGAAGGTGGTTGTGTTGAAAAGTGCGTGGACGAACGGCGGATCCTCAATCGTAATGTGGCCGTGATCAACAATCGTTCTAATTGGCATAACTTACCTCAAACTGGCTGTGCGTAGTGCCTGGATGGGAGGCGAACGCGGAAGCGATGAACCCTTGTCGCTAGAATGCCACCCAAAGCTGAGGCGTTGCTGAGGCATCCCTGAGGGATTCTTGAGACAAGGGTTCAGGTGCCAGGTTTCAGGTGCCAGGCCAAGCCCGCCTATGACCTGCAAGGGACGCGGAAACCTTTACGCATCCCGGCTGCGACCCTGCGCTGCGCTCCTCAGCACCATGGCGCCAAAGACCTGTCAGGTGCCGCACCTGACAGGTCTAGCGGGTTGCGCCCGACACTATTACCCGTTAAGCGGCAGCCGCACCGTCGCGCACGTCCCCTCGCCCGGTTCGCTCACAAGGGTGATGCTGCCGCCGTGCTGCTCGGTGATCCAGCGGGCGATGGGCAGGCCCAGCCCCGTGCCGCCGGGGTCGCGCCCACGGGCCGGGTCAGCGCGGTAGAAGCGCTCGAAGACGTGGCGCAGATCGGCGGCGGGGATGCCGATGCCCGTGTCACAGACTAGGATTTCGGCCTGACTGTCAGCGGCCCGCCGTAGGCCCAGCGTGACGCTGCCAGCGGGCGCGGTGTACTTCAGGGCGTTGTCGAGCAGAATCAGCACGAGTTGGCGCAGCCGATCTTCGTCGCCAAAGATCTGCACTGGCTCGAACGGGTCAACCCCAAGCCTCTGCCCATGCGCGAGCGGCTGGGCCGCGTAGAGTGTGTCTAGCAACACCTTGTCGAGATCGACCGGGCGACGCACCAGGACACCGCCTGCGTCAGCGCGGGCAAGCACGAGCAGATCCGCCGCCATACGCCCAAGGCGGGCCGCTTCGCGCTCGACATCACCAAGCACCTCGCCCTGCTCAGCGAGCGGGATGGCGCCCATCCGCAGCAGTTCCAGGTTGCCCTGAATCGCCGTCAGCGGGGCGCGCAGTTCGTGCGAGGCATCGGCGATAAAGCGCTGCTGGGCCTGAAGCGCGGCCTCAAGGCTGGCAAGCATCGCGTTCAGGGTCTCGGCCAAGCGGCCAAGCTCGTCGTGATGCGGCGGGCTGGGCACCCGCCGCGCAAGGTCGCGCTCTTGCGTGATCGCCTGGGCCGTCTGCACCATCCGATCAATCGGGCGCAGCGCCCGCCCCGCGACGGCCCAACTCGCCAAAAGCGCGATGAGCAACCCAATGGCGGCGAGGCTCAGCAGGGTCAGGCGGAAGAGCTGCATAATCGCGTCGAGCGAACTGAGTGAACTAAGGGCTACCACGTAGCCCGTGCGCTGTGCGCCGTCGTACATGGGCAGCACATAGCTACGCCAGCGCCCGCTCGCGTCCTCGGTCAGCCCAAAGGCACCGTCACGCGGCGGCGGAAAGTGGAGCAGCGAGGGTGCCAAGCCCGCCAGGGCATCGTAGGCCGGGCCAGCCGGGGCCAGCAGAATCGCCTGCGGCGCAAGCGGCGGCGCGATAACCTCGCTCTGCGTCTGCTCGACAAGGTGCGCCGCCGCATCGTAAAGCTGGAGATTAATCTCTAGCTCGGGCATGCCCATGCCATAGTGGCCCCGAAAATCAACCACGTCATCCAGATCCATCGCAACGTGAGCGGCACTTGCCACCAGGTTGCGGTCGCGATCTTCGTAGTGCCCGCGCACATGCAGCGCATAAGTCAGCAGGCTGAAGGTCACGAGAATGACCGCGAAAAGGGCACCGTACCAGAGCGTCAGCCGGGTGCGTAGGGCCATCTAGCCCTCCCGCAGCACATAGCCCACGCTCCGCACCGTGTAGATCAGGCGCGGCTCACCCGCCGCTTCAAGCTTCTGGCGGAGCTGGCTGATGTAGACTTCAACCACGTTGTCGCTGCCCGCAAACTGATAGCCCCAGACGCGCTCCAAGATCTGCTCTTTCGAGAGGACTTGGTGCGCGTGAGTCAGCAAGGTCTGAAGCAGTGTGAACTCTAGGCTGGTCAGGGTAATTTCACGCGGCCCCCGAGTCACGCGGTGGGCCATGGTGTCCAGCATCAGGTCGGCGAGGTGCAACTGCGCCCCGTGGTGGGCGACGCGGCGCAGCAGCGCGTGGACACGGGCAAGCAGCACGGCGACGCTGAAGGGCTTGACCACATAGTCGTCGGCACCCGCCTCTAGCCCCCGGATGACATCGGCGGCGGCGTCACGCCCCGTGAGCAGCAGCACGGGCAGTTGCTCGTCGGCGGCCCGTAGCCGCTGCAGCACCGTCAGCCCATCGAGGCCAGGGAGCATCAGGTCGAGAATGGCGAGGTCGGGGGTGCGCTCTAACGCAAGGCCCAGCGCCGCCTCGCCGGTTGCCGCAACCGCGACGCTGTAGCCCTCGTAGTGCAGGGCGCGCTGCAAGAGCGTGGTGATCGCAGGGTCATCGTCAACGACTAGAATATGGTGCATAGCCATCAGCAGGGTAAGATAACTTTTCGGAAGTCCGCTTCGGGTTGAGCCACGGCGACACGGCGACACGGCGACATCGCGCCAGAGACTTTCTGAAAACTGTACGAGCAGTATACACGTTCGCCGCGTGACAACGCACGCCAGCCAGGGGGGCTGAACATGGCGGTTGCAACGTCGCTCTGAACCCCTCTCCCCCGGCCCCTCTCCCACAAGGGGAGAGGGGGGATTCCGCAGCAGGACGCTTCCGGCTCCCCCTCTCCCGCTCTGGGAGAGGGGGCTGGGGGGAGAGGGTGGGCGCGGCAACCGGACGGTGCCACCGCCATGGTGTGCTATCGTAGCGCCCAGCTACCACCGAGCAAGGAGCATCCCAATGTCCACCCCTGAGCCAACCCGCTTCGCGCGGCTTCAGCAGCGCTACCGTGACCACGATATGCCATGGGATCAGGCGCTGCCGCCCCCCGAGGTGATCGCCATCGCCGAGCGCCTGCCCCCCGGACGGCTGCTTGACCTGGGCTGTGGGACGGGGCGGGCAAGTCTCTTTCTGGCGGCGCACGGCTGGCAGTCCGACGCGGTTGATTTTGTCCCCGAGGCGATCACGCTGGCCGCGCTGCGCGTGCGTACGGCGGGCGTGACGGCGCAGGTGCGGCTGCACCTCGCCTCCGTGACCGACCTGGGCTTCCTTGGCGGGCCGTACGACCTCGCCATTGATGTCGGCTGTATGCACGGGCTTGCGGGCGCCGAGCTGCACGCCTATACGGCAGAGGTGGCCCGCCTCGTGCGGCCAGCCGGGTGCTATCTCCTCTTTGCCCACCTGCGCGAGCCAGACCAGGCGGGGCGGAGCGGCATCCTCGCCACGACGGTCGCGGATCACTTCGGCGCCACGTTCGAGTTCGAGTCGGTCGAGCCGGGCGTCACGGTCGTCGGCGAGCGCCGGACGGCCTCGGTGTGGTACACCTTGCGTCGGCGCGGCTAGTACCGCTTGCTGGATGGCGGGTTGCGGTCATGCTCGTCAGGCACGGAGCGCCGCCGCACGCGGTTCGGCCTTCGTGACCTTCGTGCGCTTCGTGGTAAAAACCTGCCGCGCATGTCTTCCGCGCAACACTAGGTTGCTGCGAGATTCATGAAGATGCTGGTTCTGGTTGGCCCGTGAAACAAGGTTTGTCAGCACCTGACAGGTCTTTGGCTTCGTCTGCGGCGCACGCCAGCGGCGCTTGCTGGCTAGACCCCTGTCAGCTAGGACGTTGCGGCGGCAGGGGGGCCACATCATGGAACCGTGCCACGCCATGCAGCGACCGGTCAGGTGCGCGCAACGGATGATCGTGCACCCACGCAGGTGCGCCCGTGCGCGCACCTGACCGGTCTTACCGACCCCCGGCGGGTGCGCTATTCGCTCATTCGCGACCTATTCGTGGACAACCCGCCCCACCGGCATCCGTGGCGGCGCCGTCGCCCAGAGCAGCGCCACTTCATCCGGCGTCAGGCCGTAGGCGGCGGTGACCAACGCGGCCAGCCGACGCTCTAGCCCCAGGGCTGCGGTGCGCGCCTGTTGCGCGGGCGTGGCCTGTTCGGCGTAGCCGTCGCGCAGCGCCCGCAGTCCCGCCGGGGTCAGCTTGCCCGCCGCTTTGGGGCGGCGCTTCCGCACTTCCTCCACAAACTCGTCGGTGCTGAGTGTGGCGAAGGCCGCGAGTTTCTGCCCCGGCGCTTCGAGGCCAAATTCGGTGCGGAGCCAGTCGAGC
>CAIWXH010000567.1 GCA_903916565.1 uncultured Oscillochloris sp.
CCTAGAGCTATCAGGTGCGTATGATCGGCGGGGCAAGGGCTTACCGGATCGACCGCCCTATTATCTCACGATCCTCAGTGGCGATACGGCCCAGGTTTTAAGTGCAGCCTTCAGCCCCGACGGCACGCGCATCCTCACCGCATCGGCTGACGGCACGGCGCGGCAGTACCTTGTCTCTATTGAGGATCTACGCAAGGCGGCGGCCTGCCGGGTGGGCCGGGGGCTTACCGCTGAGGAGGTGGCCCGCTTCCAGGTGCCCACGCCGCTGGCCTTCGACTTCGCCACGCGCCAGTGCCCGCCGGTGTACTCGTGGGAAGCGGCGGCTGGTGCGCCTACGTCTACGCCTACGCCTGTGCCGTAAGACAAGCCTTGCTCTGTATCTTCCCAGTATGTACAATGTAAGCACGCACCAGGAAAGGAAGTATGGATGAGCAATATCATCAAGACGCGCCTCGTCAAAATTGGGAACTCGCAGGGGATTCGTATTCCGAAGGTGCTGCTGGATCAGATCGGTTTGACGAACGATCTGGAGCTTGAAGTCGAAGGCGACCACTTGATCCTCCGGCCCGCCCGTCGTCCGCGTGATGGGTGGGAGGGGCAGTTTCGCCACATGGCCGCCAATGGCGATGATGTCCTCTTAGACCCTGACCACGGGGCCAATGCAGCCTGGGATGCGGAGGAATGGGTGTGGGAGTAAAGCGCTTTGAGGTCTATCTGATCAACCTTGACCCGACTATCGGCGTAGAAATTAAGAAGACTAGACCGTGTGTGGTGATCTCACCAGATGAAATGAACAGCACAATCCGCAGTGTCATCATCGCCCCAATGACCACAAAAACTCGCGCCTATCCAACTAGAATTGCGTGTCGCTTTGAAGAGCGTCAAGCGGAGATTGTCCTCGACCAGATTCGCACAGTCGATCAGCAGCGCTTACAAAAGCGTCTTGGTCGGCTTGATCGCCAGACGCAGTACGCTGTGCTTGATGCCTTAGCCGAACTTTTCGCTGCGTGATCGCGATTTGGCGAATTAGACAAGGTTTCAGGGGCCGGGTTTCAGGTTTCAGGCCGAGCACAGCAGCAAGCGCTGCGCGGTTCCAAACTGTAAAGCATCCGCGAACCTTGTCGTAGTACAGATTCCGGCGTACTGTCTGCGTTGCAGGGCTGATGCAACCTCGCCCGCCCGTGGGTTGAAGCCCCCGGCTCTCTGCGATAAAGCCTGCTGAAGCAGGCTCGGCAGCCCGCTTCAGCAGGCTTCGCAGGTTCTAGCCCGTGGCTTCCAGCCACCGGGCGGCGGGCTGACATTGCATCAGCCCTACCACCTGCACTGCCCCCCAAGCGGCCATCAAGCCGAGTTGCGCTATAATCGGGCTGAGTACCATCAGCATGAAAGGATCGCACAGCGATGTTCAGACGCCTGTTCGGGCTCGGCCAGGACGCGCCGCGCACCGAGGAGGAGGCCAAGCAGGAGGAGCAGCAGGTCTCCCAGAGCTTGGAGAAGTCGCGGCAGGGTATCTTCGGGCGCATCTCGCAGATGTTCGCCACCGATGACCCGGTGACCGAGGAGCTGTGGGACGAGCTGGAGGAGTCGCTGATCCAGGGCGACGTGGGCCTTGAGACGAGTACCTATCTGGTCAATCGCACCAAAGACCGGGTCAATCGCCACGGCACCAAAAAGGCCCGCGAGGCCCGCGAGATGCTCAAGGCTGAGATGGTGCGCGTCTTTCAGGATCAGGTGAAGCCGCCCCCGGCCACCACTCCGCAGCCCTACGTCATTTTGGTGGTGGGCGTCAACGGGGCCGGGAAGACGACGCTGATCGCCAAGCTGGCGAACCGGATGAACCGTCGCTTTGGCAAAAAGGTCATGCTCGCCGCCGGTGATACCTTTCGCGCCGCCGCTACCGAGCAGCTTGAGACGTGGGCCGAACGCGCCGGGGTGCCATGCGTCAGTCTGGGCCAGGGCGCCGACTCGGCTGCCGTCGTCTTCAAGGCTATTGACGCCGCGCTTGAGCAGCAGGTCGATGTGCTGATTATTGACACCGCCGGGCGTCTGCAGGCGAAGTTCAACCTGATGCAGGAGCTGGATAAGGTGCGGAATATCATCGCCCGCAAGTTGCCGGGGGCACCGCACGAGGTGCTGCTGGTGATTGATGCGACCACCGGCCAGAACGGCGTGCTGCAGGCCAAGGCGTTTCTGAAGTCGGGCGGCGTGACCGATGTGGCCGTGAGCAAGCTCGACGGCACCGCCAAGGGCGGGATCGCCTTCGCCATCGCTCAGGACATCGAACGCCCCATTCGCTATGTCGGCACCGGCGAGAAGATAGAAGATCTGGCGCTGTTTGATGCCCAGGCTTTCGTCGATGCGCTTTTCGCCTAAGGCAAGGGTTTCGGTGTCGGGTTTCAGGTTGCAACGTCGCCCGCCGGGGGGCTGAAGCCCCCGGCTCTTGGTGACGAAGCCGGCCTTCGCCGGCTTGTTGAGGCCGCACAGGCGGCCTTCGCACCCCGTAGCCTGTGGCTTCAGCCACCGGGCGGGGGGCTGGCAGGTGCCTTTGCGCGAGATCGCCCCAGCTTTGTGCGCTGACGCACTCTATGAGGAGACATTGTGGTCGTCGAATTTGTGAAATGCCCCACCTGCAAGCAGAAGCTCGCCATCTTAGAGTATGTAAGCACCGGCACGCTGGTGGTCTGCGCGAACCGAAAGTGCGACACCAGCCTGCGGATCACTGGGCGCAAACCCGCCCGCGTCGAGCTGGTGCCCGAGCCAGAGACCCTTCAGGCCGAGTATCGCCCCGCGTCGTATGGCTAGGCGCAGCACCTGCCTTTGCCCCTCACCCCCTACCCCTCTCCCTCACGGGGAGAGGGGCGATTCCGCAGCAGGACGTGTTTGGCGTCCTCACTCTCGCTTGATGGTCGCGCTGCGCCGCCTAATCTTCGCCGCGCTGTCTCTTTGCATGCTTAGCGGCTGCATGCTGATGAGCGGCGAGGCGACCAGCGTGGACATGCAGGTAGGCAGCGGCAATCTGCTCACCACTTTTGTGAGCGCCGAGGGCAGCAGCGAGCGCGAACTGCCGGTCGGGCCACCCGAGACCGTCGTCCACGTCATTGCGATTACCACCATCGAGTCGGGCGATCTTACCGTGGCATTTATGCAGCCCGATGGGGCCGTCGCCTTCGCCGTGGAGGCGCGCCCCGACAGTCAGGTCACGCGCTCGGGCAGCGTACGCACCGACACGAGCGGCAAGCTGCACTACACCGTGAGCGCCCGTGGCGCCCGGAATGGGTCGTTCCAGTTTTTCGTGCAGCCGTAGCGATTCTACCGCAGCGCATGTAGCCGCCCGCTGCCGATCTGCTCAAGCTCGTGGCTGATCGGGCCGCCCGCTGTCAGCAGGCCCGCCACGGCGCTATGCGGCAGCGCCAGCAGCTCGACCGGCGTCACGGCGACCACACTCGCCACCGGGAGCGTGCCCCGCAGCAGCTCTAGCTCGCCGAAGAGATCGACGGGGCCAAGGCGGGCGACAATCCGGCCCTTCCCCGTCGCCCCTGCTTCCGCCCCATCTGTCTGGACGACGACCACCTCGCCTGCCACCAACACGTACAGTCGCCCGCTTGGTCGGCCCTGGCGAATCAGCGGCGTGCGGGGCGGGAAGCGCATAAATTCGGCGTGGGGCGCCAGGGCGCGTAGGGTTTCGCGCCGCAGATCGCGGAAGAAGGGCGCCCGCTCAAGGTACTGCACCGCCGTCGCGAGGGCGGCACCATCATCGGCATGAGGGGCCGCGCCGTTCAGCAGACGCGCCAGCGCACTGGCGTTTAGGAAGAGCAGGTCGCTGTCTACGCTGGCCCGGTACTGGCGCAGCGCCGCCGCACCTGCGCTTGACGCCACCTGTGCCTCGGCGTCGAAGGCGGCGCCCCGGTGCAATTCGGCCTGCATGGTTGCCCCGGTTTTCACCAGCACCTCGCCAGCCTCGACAATCCAGAGCCCGGCGCTGCCCTGGATTAGCCCGCCCGCGTTGACTCGGCGCGGCTCAAGGGCTGCCGCAAGCGCACCCAGCTCAACATCGTCACAGGCGGCGAAGCGACCCACATGGCGCAGTAGCCGCAGGCGGGCCGTGCGCGCATCGCCAAAGGCCCGCGAAAGTTCGCGTGCCCAGGGCGTGTCGGGGAAACAGCGCCGGTCAGCGGCCTCGCGCTCGGGCCAGGGCAGCGCGTCGTAGGCGGCCTGGATGGCGCGGCGGGCGAAGGTGGCCCCAGCCAGACGCTCGATCTCGGCCACCGTGTAGCGCAGCACCTCGGCGAAACGCCCGCCCTGCGCGTCAAGTGGCCGCACCATCAGCTCGGCCCCAATCCGTACCGCCTCACGGTCGAGCGTGATCTCCCAGTTCGCGGTCGCCGCCAGCACGTCCATGCGGTCATCAAGCGCCCTGGCCCGCCGCGCCCCGCTGTAGGCCCGCAGCAGGCGGTAGAGGCCCGCGTAGGTGTGGCGAAAAGCTCGCTGCAGTCGCTCGGCCTCGCCTGAGTCTGGCTCAAGCGGCCAGGCCAGTTCGCCGGTGGTGAGCTGGCGCAGGGCGACCACATGGGCGCACCATGCCGCCGCCCACAGCCCCGCTGCGAAGATGAGCGCGGCGAGCGCCACGGGGGTCAGCGCGGTGCCCGCCCGCAGTTCAAGCAGATAAGCGCCCGCCTGCACCCCAATGCCCACCCAAAGCAGCAGCCAACTCCAGCGCAGCCGCGAGTCGTGGAAGCCCGCGACCAGCGGCAGCAGCAGCGCCAGCGCCACCACGCTCGTGTAGACCGGGGTGGCCTGGAGGACGAGGACGCTAAAGGTTGCCCAGGGGCGGGCCTCCTGGATGAGCCAAATCGCCATGCCGCCCGCCAGGAACGCCAGCGCCAGCAGCATCGCGCTGCCCACCAGTTCAAGCGGAGGCGACTGGCGCAGGTCAAGGTCGAGCAGCGCGACCATGCCAGCGAAGAGCAGCAGCACGAAGCCGATGGTCTCGAAGGTCGACCAGATCACGATCTGGTCAGACCACAGCATCCCCAGTTGCGCCACCAGTTCGATCACCGTGACGGTCAGGAAGGCATCGAGCGCTGGGGCCACAGCGGCCCCCCGATAGTCGGCGTGCAGGGCGATTTGGGTCACCAGGGCGATCAGCCAGAGCAGTAGGACAATCAGTCGGGTTTCGACGGTGACGCCATAGCGCGAGGGCAGGCTCGCCAAGGCCACCGTCAGCAGCGTCAGCGCCGCCGCGACGACCAGCGGGCTGCGCCCGTAGCCACGGCGGGCCACCCACGCCGCCGCTGCCGCCACCAGCCCCCACGCGGCCACCAGCAACCCCAGGGCCACCGGCACGACCACCGCCACGACGACGATGACGGCACCCAGACGCCCCGCCAGGTCGCCGCGCGCCCACATATCGCCAAGCATTCGCAGCAACTGGCTGCGCCAAAACGCCAGGGCCAGCCCGACCGCCAGGACAGTGTAAACGCCCGCCAATAGCCCGTACAGCCCGTAGATGCGCTCCTCGTGACTCAACTTGGCCCGCGCCGCGAGCTTCTGCCAGAGCGGCCCGCCGATAAAGGCGAGCGCCTGCCGCCGCAGGTTCGGCAGCCGCAGCCAATCACTGAGGATGTAGTAACCGTCTAGTTCGAGCAGCGGGTTGAGGTTGCAGATCGCGGCCAGATAACTGGCCGCCGCCAGCCGGTACGCCGCCTCGCCCAGGCTGCCCACCGGCAGCAGCGCCGCCCCCAAGGCCGCCACTGCGCCGACCAGCAGGTCACACAGCGGGCCAGCCAGCGAGACGATGATTCGTGCCCGGCGCCCCGCCATCCAGATGTCGCTCGTGTCCACAAAGGCGGCTGGCATGCCATAGTAGAGCATCACGCCGCCGCGCACCACGCGCCGCCCAAAGTGCTTGACCGCGACAGCGTGCGCCAGTTCGTGCAGCACGAACGAGACGAGCAGCGCGACCCACAGGCCGACCAGGCTCAGCCCGACATTGCCCGCGTCGATCAGGCGGTACTGGTGCGCCACATTTGCGCCAACCAGGGCGAAACCAAGCGCGCTCGCCAGCACCAGCGCCGCCAGGATAACGGCAAATGTCCGGGTGAACAGCATCCAGCCGCCCCAGCGATGCAAGGCACCCGCGAACGCATCAATGCCGCTGATCGCCAGCTCGTGCGAGCGCAGCGCCCGCCCGATGCGACGGCCCCAGCCCTCGACGCCCTGGTTTGCTTGGCGCGCTTGCAGCCCGCTGTACAGGCCCACATGGGGGTCAGCCAGAAAGCCATCCCGCCGCAACTCCTGGGCCAGCTTGGTCACGATCACCAGTTGCTGAAATTGAAGAAACGCCATCGTCGCCAACGCGACCACGGTCTGGCTCCCGTCCATCGCACGCCAGATCGCGGCCTCGACCACCGTCAGGCGCACATAGGAACCCGTCGGGCTACGCAGCACCAAGATCGTCTGGCCGTCCTCCTCCAGGGTCTCTTCGACCACACCCGCAGCGCGGCTGGGCCGATACTGGGCCAGGTCGGTGCGCTGCGCTAGGCCCGTATAAACCCCGTCGGCGGGCTGCGCGGCCTTGGTGCCAGCCAGCGCGAGGCGACGAGCCATGCCCGTGTAGATCGGTTGGCCCCCGATTGGCGCCGCCGCCCGCTCGGCCAAGGCGACCCAGAGCGTGTCGCCCCCGTCGTCACTGGCACGCTCTCTGCTATATCCAGCGTGAACCCGCGTTGTCACACCCGCTACTCCAGACACTCAACAGCCGCTTCTCAGCCTACGCTCATCAATAAACCAGCACTGGGAGCCTAGGCCGTGCGTCATAGAGGTAAGCACCGATGACCACTAGATTCTCGCGCAGTGCGCTGCGCCCAACGGGGAGAAGTCGTATGGAACAAGCCCTTACCATCAGGACTGAGCTTCGCGTCTGGCAGGATGAGCGCTTCGGGCAAATCTGGCGGGTCGCCTACCACGACGGTGACGAAGAGAAAGTGGTCAGCTTCCCCGACACCGAGGCGCTTGGCGATTTCATCGCCGAGCAGTTCGGCCTCACCCTGCTTGAGCGCAGCGAGGGTACCGTCCTTGCGGCGTAAGCCAAGGTTGCAGGTGCCGGGTTTCAGATTGCAGGCCGAGCGCATCAGCCAGCGCTGTGTGCGCCCAAACGGTCAAGCCTCCACGAACCTTGCCCCTACGATACCACAGAGCGCTGGACTAATACCGTTTTCTGAAAGTTCGAACCGGGTTGCGCGGTCATTCGCGTACGGCATGTTTCAGCATCGACGGTTCTGGCTTGACCGTTCGTAGTTTGGGCTTTAGCCCATTGCAGTGGCCTATACGCGGCTGAAGCCGCTCCTACGAACCACGCAGACGGTAAAGCTCATTTGAAACATGCCTAAGGCAACGGAGCGCAGCAGCACGCGGTTCGGCCTTCGTGCCCTTCGTGGGCTTCGTGGTACAAAACCTGCCGCGCATTTCTGCCGAGGTGTACTAGGGCCACGTCAACCGCCCGTCGCATGGCGGTTGCACCGTCGCCCGCCGGGGGGCTGAAGCCCCCGGCTCTTGATTGCGAAGCCTGCTTCAGCAGGCTCGGCAGCTCGCGTAGGCGGGCTTCGCAGGTATTAGCCCGTGGCTTCAGCGGGGGTCGCCGGGCGACATTGCATCAGCCCTGGCCTTAGACTGCGCCTATGTCTGAGCCAGAGCGGAACGTGGTAAGATGGGGCAAGGCCCACCCCCGTGTGCAAAAGGTTGCTATGGAGATCCTCAACATCCATCTTACGGAGCTGCTGATCATCACGGGCATTGCCCTTGTGGTGTTCGGGCCAGAGCGGCTCCCCGAGATTGGGCGTTTCGCGGGCAAACAAGTGGCGCGCTTCCTCGCTTGGCAGCAGCAGTCACCCGAGCTGAAGCTGATCAATGATGTGCGCGCCGAGTTCGAGCAGGAGATCGCCAGCCTGCGCGACGATCTCGTTCGCACGCGCCGCCAGCTTGATCTTTCACCGGGACTCGATCTCAACAGCATCCGCGACGAGTTGCGCCCGATGCTGAACCTGCGCGACGCCGTCAAGCCCACCGGTATCAGTGGCAGTGCCACGCTAGCGGGCGCAACTGCGGTGCCAGCGCAAACACTTGAGGCGACCAGTGCACCGCCCAGCGCCGAGTCGTCGCTCACGCTGGCAGACCCGCCGACCGCCACTGCGCTTGCGCCCAGCGCGGCAAGTGCGGTTCCAGAGGCAACCCCGGCCCCAGCAAGCGCAGAACTTGCGGTACGCCCACCCCCTAGCGGCACCGTGCAGGCCGTCGCCCGCCCCAACCTCGTCACGACCACCGCACCGACCAATGTGATCGACCAACCCGCGAGGCTGGTGGACAACGGACACAGCCCCGTGCCGCGTGGCGAGCCAACCGCTGCAAGCGAAGAGAGCCAACTGCTGCGCCAGCAGATCGAGCGCCTGAGTGCCGACCTTCACACCCTCGTCAGCGCCCTGCATGCGCGGGGCGTCCTTGGAGACGACTGGCCGCCAGCAGGCGTCACGAATGAGCAGGAGACCCTGTCGCGGTGATCACCCAGAAGAGCCAGTCCACCGCTACCACCTCAGCCCAGCCCGAGGAAGCCTATGCGATGAGCCTGATCGACCATCTGCGCGAGCTGCGTACCCGCTTGGTGCGCGCCAGCATCGGGGTCATTTTGGGTATGTTTGTCGGCGTTTTCCTTGTGCTGCCTGACGGCTCGGTCAAGCTGATTGACATTCTCATCCGAACCTTCGCCCCGATCAACCCAAACTACGCGCCGATCCAGGCGGTAAACACGACCGAGCAATTCAGCGAGTATATGATGGTCGCCCTGGTCGTTGGGGTCATGCTGGCGATGCCAGTGATCGTCTACCAGTTGCTCGCCTTTATCGTCCCAGCGCTAACCGACAAAGAGCGGCGCGTGCTTTACCTGGCCCTGCCCTTTGTGACAATCTTCTTCGGGTCGGGGCTGGTCTTTGGCTGGTTCATCACCGTGCCGACGGCGATCCATTTCCTGATCGGCTTCTCCGGCTCAGCCCTGATCCAGGCCCAGCCCACGCTCTCGGACTTCCTGAGTACGGTTACGACCCTGCTGCTGATCAACGGCATTGTCTTCGAGCTGCCGGTCATCATTTACGTCCTGGCTTTTCTGGGCGTCGTGACGGCGCAGCAACTGAGCCAGTACCGCCGCTTCGCGATTGTGGCGGTGGTGATTATCGCCGCCGTGATCACGCCCACTGGCGACCCGCTCAACCTCGCGCTGCTCGCGATCCCCATGTACATGCTGTACGAGTTCGGTGTGATCCTGGCCCGGTTCGTGCCACGGCGCCCGTAGCATGTTTGACAGAGTAGAGAGCGCATGCTACAATCCCCCCCGTTGTGAGGGCGTATAGCTCAGTTGGTTAGAGCGCGATCCTGATAAGATCGAGGTCGGTGGTTCGAGTCCACCTACGCCCACCAACCCGATTGGGAATTGAGAAGCGCGAGTTGGGTCATTTCCAGCTCAACACTCTCAATTCTCAATTCATTTCTGGGGCGATAGCTTAGTTGGGAGAGCGCCTGCTTTGCAAGCAGGAGGTCCGGGGTTCGAATCCCCGTCGCTCCACCAGATGGGGACGCCGAATTCCGCTACGGAGTTCGGCGTTTTGCATGGCGCGAATGATGCGCCCCGAGCGAGACCCCCAGCACGGGTTTCCTGAGGGCGGGCGCGATCAAACGTTGGGAAGACTCTGCCGCAACTGGGTCATTGTTATTGTATGATGGTGGTATCGGTGTCTTGTCGCGTGTAGCGTACCTTTTCGCCTATGCACAGCCAATTTATTACGGTGGGCAGCTATCGGCTGCATTTGCTCGATGCGGGTCACGGCCCGACGGTGTTGCTGCTGCACGGCTTCGCCGGTTCGGCAGAAGATTGGCGCCCGACGGCAGAGGCGCTGGTGCGCCGAGGCTATCGGGTGATTGCGGCGGACGCTTTGGGCTTCGGGCGTTCGGATAAGCCGCTTGATGCGCCGTATTCCTTTGAGCTTCAGGTCGGTCTGTACGCCAAGTTGCTCGATGTTTTGGGCGTGCAGCGGGTGTGTGTGATGGGGCACTCGATGGGCGGGAAGTACGCGCTGGCGATGGCCCTGCTGCGCCCCGAGCGCGTGTCCAGTGTTGTTCTGGTCAGCTCTGACGGGTTCGCCGAGGCGCCGCCGATGAACCGGGCGGGCAATCTGCCCTTCATTGTGCCCGCTGTGCTCTGGCTTTCGGCGCGACCGGCGGTGACGCGGGCGATGTTGAACGCGGCTTTTGTGGCGCCCGAGGTGTATGTCACCCCGGCGATCATTGAGCGTGCCCGTGCGGCCTTGGTTGGCAAAGCGAACTGGCAGGCGCTTGAGGCGTTTAGTCGGCGCTACGATGACCACGATCTGCGGCTTACCGGGCTGCGGGCGCGTCTGGGTGAACTGCGGGTGCCTTCGCTGCTTGTGTGGGGCGACAGCGACCAAATTTTTCCGCTGAAGTCGAGTGGGCGGGCGGCGGCGGCCGAGATCTATGGGGCGCAGTTGGTCGTGATGCCGCGCTGCGGTCACTTTCCGCAAGTCGAGGCGACCCGCCAGTTTCATGGGTTGCTGATGGGGTTTCTGGCGGCGACGCTTGACCGTGCGCGGTTGCACGCGCAGAGTACGCCAGAGGCGGCCCTCTAAGGCCGCCCGCTGGGGGCGCGGGCGGGGTCGCAGCGTAGCTGCGCCCGTCCCTAAAACAAGGTTTTAGGGGCCGGGTTTCAGGTGTTAGGCCGAGCGGATCAGAACACGATGCGGGTGCCGAAACGGTAAAGCAGCTGCCTCGTCTAAGAAATCTGGCCGGTGATGAGGATGGGCGTCGTGGGGGCTGGGCTGCCGGGCGCTGGCTCGGCGGTGAGGCTGAGGGTGGCGCCTGCGCTGGCGGCGCCGGTGCCGATGGCGAGCAAGCCGTAGCCAAAACGGTTGACGCTCAGCACGCCGACGCTTATGGGCGCGGTGCCGGTGCCTGCGCTTAGCCAGAGTTGATAGACCTGCGCGGGGCCAAGGGGCGGTAGCTGCGCCGCGAGTACGAGTTCGCCCTCGGTTGACTGAAACAGGGCCGCATGCCCGCCTTTGCCGGTGAGCGTGCCAAGGGTTGTGGCACCCGCGAGCGCTTGGGCGAGTTGATCGCGCTCGGCGGCGACGGCGGCGACCTGCTGCTCGGCCTGGGCCAGCTCGCCACGGGCGCGCGCCAGTTCGGCCTGGGTGGCGCCGACGTTGCCCATGGCGACGAGCAGGGCGATGAGGGCGCTGGCGGCTAAGGCTGCGAGGGCGTAGGCCATGGCGCGTAGGCGGCGGACAGGGGCGGCGGGGCGTTCGTTCATCGTAGAGCAATCCTCTGGATGTTGTGCAGCGGATGGCGCTGGGGCGCAGCGTACGGTGCGCCCCTTTAGCGCGTCCGGTGGCCCTGGGGCAGTGTGCGGCCCCGGCGGTAGAAGCCGGGCAGCCGGAGGCGCCGGGGCGCGGGCGGCGGCGGAGTCTCATCCACCAGGGCGAGTTGCTCGACGATCACCTGGGCAATCTGGGCCGCGCCATTGCGGGGCACCGCGCCCTCTAGGTGGCGCAACGTCTCGGCGTGGCGCTGCGGGTTCTGCATTTCGCGCACGGCGCTGAGGATGCGCTCGTTGGTCGGGCAGAAGCGGCCAAGGTCGTAGTTCAGCACAAAGTCAATATTGCCCAACTCCTGCATGCCCACCGCTTCGGTCACCGCCACCGGCTGCCGCATCACCAGCGCCTCCATCAAGGTGCCGGGGCCAGCCTTGGTGACCACCATATCACTGGCGGCCATTAGCGCCTCCATGTTGTCTACGAAGCCGTAGATGTGGCTAGCCGCGCCGCGCCGCTGCGTGGTGAGCGCCTCGTAGACGGCTCGGTTTTTGCCGGTGATGACGAGCAATTGTGTCGTGGGGAAGGCTTGCTCGATTTCAACCACCAGATCGGCGAGGCGGCCCGAGCCGACGCCACCGGCGGTCAGCAGGATGGTGAAGCGGTCGGGGGCCAGCCCAAGCGCCTGGCGCGATTCGGCCTGGGTGGCGGTGTAGGCGACAAATTTGGGGTGAACCGGGAAGCCGGTGCGCTGGAGTTGCGAGGGGCGCATGCCGCGCCGGTACATCACTTGGTAGGCTTCGTCGGTGGGCACCAGGGTCAGATCGACGCCGGGGTAGGTCCACGAGGCGTGCAGGCTGACCAAGTCGGTGACGCAGGTGATCACGCGGAAGGGCATGCGGCGGGCGCGGCGTGCCCAGACCACCAGCCGATGCACCAGCGGGTGGGTCGAGACGACGATGCGCGGGCGGCGCTGTTCAAGCGCACGCACGAGATTACGGCGCGCCGTCAGGAAGACCAGCCGCGAAAGCAGTTCGACGGTGCGGGTGGTGTTTGTAAGCTGGAAGGTCAGATCGTAGAGGCGGAGCCAGCGCGTCGAGAGCTTGTCATAATGCGCGGGGGCATCGCGCACACCGGGGAAATCGGTCAGGCACAGAATGTCCTCAATCGACCAAGCGAGCGAGCCGCCGCTGGCCTGGTCGAGGGCGGCGCTGATCGCGACTGCCGCGCTGCGGTGGCCGCCGCCCGTGTCCGAAATGGCGAACAGAATGTCGGTGGGCTTGGGTGTCATGAGCCTCCGGGACAAGCGGGCCGCAGCGCCGTTGCGGGCACCTTGGCAGTGCGGGCAC
>CAIWXH010000568.1 GCA_903916565.1 uncultured Oscillochloris sp.
CATACTTCTCCAGCAGGTCGTCAAGCACGGCGCGGGCCTCAGCGCTGTATTGCGCCAGGAAGGCGCTGCGCTCACGGCGCAGCTTGTCGGCTCGCTCGCGGCGTGTTCGCAGCGGCGTATGGTACGCGACGTGACAGAGCAAATCAAACGGGTCTGCATCAGGCTGCTGTAGCGCCGTAGCCACCGCCTCCACGCTCACGCCGCGTTCCTCCAAGCCGCGCAGTATGGTTGCCCGCTGCGCCTCGCTGGCCCAGCGGGATCGCAGGTCGCTTGCATCGGTCGTGAGGGCGCGCACCTGGCCGCCAGCATAGTCAGCGAGAGCCACCACGCGCAGCCGGTTACCGTCCAAATCGAGTTCGTAGACCACCTGGGCCAAAATCTCGACTTGCCCACCGTCAAAATAGAACTTGTGCGGGAGGGCCGAGCGCCCTGCATCACCGGCAGCAGTGTACGGCACATCCTGATGGTCGGCGACCCCCAGTTCTTCCGCCGAGGTCAGTTCCTCGGCCACCAGATCGCCACCGTCATCCATCGTCTGCTGAACAACCCGCACTGGCTCCCCATCAAAGGCCGGGTCATGAAATAGCTCCATCGCCCGGTTCGTGTAGTCGATAATCGTGAAAGTGAGCTTGCCCTCGTCCTCCCGCACACGGGTGCCCCGCCCGATGATCTGCTTGAACTCGATCATCGAGTTGATCACCCTCGCGATGACCACGTTCTTGCAGGTCGGGATGTCCACCCCCGTCGTGAGCAACTGCGAGGTGGTGACAATGACCGGCGCCAGCGCCTTGACCTCCACGTCTTTGAAGAGACCCAAGAGTCCGCGCCCTACGTCACCCTCATCCGCCGTAATGCGCGTGACGTAGTTCGGGTTACGCTGCACCAGATCCGCGTTGAGCATCGTCAATGCCCGCCGCAGCTCCAGCGCATGATCCTGATCGACGCAGAACACAATCGTCTTCGCAAAACGATCCGTTGCCTTGAGGTAGTCGGTGAGGTGCCGCGCAATGGCCTCGGTGCGAACGCGCAGCGCCACCCGTCGCTCAAAATCGGGCGTGCCATAGTCGGCATCAGGAATGGTGCGCCCATAGCGATCAAGGTCATCAGGCGATGGCCGCCAGCCCAAGGCATCCGCCGAGGTCAGCACGCGCTGGACACGGTAGGGGGCAAGAAACCCATCGGCGATGCCCTGACGCAACGAATAGGTGTAGAGCGGATCGCCGAAGTAGCCGTAGGTATCGGCATTCACATCACGCTTGGGGGTTGCGGTCATGCCAAGCTGGACGGCAGACCCGAAATATTCCAAGATGACCCGCCAGCGGCCCTCATCATTGGCCGAGCCACGGTGACACTCATCAATGATGATCAGGTCAAAGAAGTCGGCGGGGTACTCACGAAAGAGGCCAGGGCGACGTTCGTCCTCGGCGAGCTGCTGGTACGTGGCGAAATAGATGTCGCGACTCAGTACCGGCTCACCACTTGCAATCTTATGCAGCGCATCGTCGAAGGGGAAAAAAATCTTGACCTTGGGGTCATCAATCAACTCGGCGCGGTCGGCCAAGTAGAGAATTTTCGGGCGGCGATACTCCCCCGCACGAGTCCAGCGCATCTGCCAGATCTTCCAACAGATCTGGAACGCCACCACCGTCTTGCCCGTGCCAGTGGCGAGGGTCAACAACAGCCGGTCGCGCCCCTGGAGGATCGCGGCGATAGCCCGACTGATTGCGATCTCCTGGTAGTAGCGCGGCGGGCGCCCGCTCCGCTGGTCAGCAGCGGTCAGCAACTTCTGCGCGAGGGGGAGCGCCAGCCCCCGCGCAGCGTTGAGCCGCGCCCATAGTTCTGCCGGGCGAGGAAACGCTGCCAAATCACGCTCAACACCAGTGAGGAAATCAAACTCGACAATGCCATGCCCATTCGTCGCATAGGCAAACGTGAGATCGAGGATCGCCGCGTAGTCCTTGGCCTGCTGAAGCCCATCACCGGGACGCCTGTACTCTGCCTTCGCCTCGACCACGGCAAGCGGGCAATCGGCGGTATAGCGCAGGAGATAATCGGCCCGCTTGCCCTCGCGTCGCCACGGTTCACGGCCAGCAACCACGATACGACCGGCAGTGAACTGATGCTGCTCAACGATAGAACACGGGCTTGTCTCCCAGCCCGCAGCCTGAAGCTGCGGGACAACGTAGGTGCGACAGGTCAGGTCTTCGTTCGACATGGAAGCCTCGATGAAGGTGCGATGCGAGGCATCGCATGGTGGCGAGGCTCAAGCATGGATACCCTCAGCTTCAAGTATACACAATGAGGCAAGGGCAATGGTACGTCTAGTGCTGAACATAAAGCATGTTTCCCCATCACCTACCGACTTCTCCGCAGCGACGCCCTACCCGGCCACCGACACCCCAAC
>CAIWXH010000569.1 GCA_903916565.1 uncultured Oscillochloris sp.
CCCACGGGGCGTGGGCGGTGCTGGTACTCATTCCGCTGCTCGTCGTGATCTTTAGCAGCATCCGGGGGCACTATGCGCGGGTGGCCGAGCAGCTTTCGCTGACCACCGCTGAGAAGCCGCAGGCGGTGCGACGGCTTACCGCTGTGGTGCTGGTGAGCGGCGTGCATAAGGGGATGCTGCCCTCCTTGCAACTGGGGCGCTCGCTGGCCCCGGATAATGTCACGGCGGTCTACATTAACCTTGATCCGACGCACACTGCGAAGCTTCAGGCGCGTTGGAACGAATGGGGCTGCGGTGTGCCGCTGGTGGTGCTCGACTCGCCCTATCGCTCGCTGATCACGCCGCTGCTGAAGTACCTCGATGAGGTGGGCAGCCGCTATCGCGACGATGAGCTGATGGTGATTTTGCCGGAGTTTGTGCCGGCGCACTGGTGGGAGCACGCGCTGCACAATCAGACCGGGCTGATTTTACGCACCGCGCTGATGTTGAGCGCTGGCAAGACGGTGATTAGCGTGCCGTATAAGCTGGGGCGGTGAGGGGAGATGGGGAGATGGGGAGATGGGGAGATGGGGACACAGGGAGATGGGGACGAGGGGACACGGGGACACGGGGACACGGGGAGATGGGGAGATGGGGACATCCTAGCGGCCTTGTCTCCTTGTCATCCCGTCCCCGTGTCCCCCCGTCTCCTTGTCATCCCGTCCCCGTGTCCCCCCGTCTCCTTGTCATCTCGTCCCCTCGTCCCCGTGTCCCCCCGTCTCCTTGTCTCCGTGTCCCCCCGTCCCCTCATCCCCTTGTCCTCTTGTCCCCTCGTCCCCGTGTCGCCCATCTACGCCCCCACCTCCGGGGCCATCACGGGCGGGCTACCGTCAAGCGGCAGCGTGAAGGTGAAGCTTGCGCCGCCGTCGGGCTGGTTTGTCGCCCAGATGCGCCCGCCGTGGGCCTCGACCATGCCCTTACAGATGGCAAGACCAAGGCCCACGTTGCCGCGTGCGCTGTCTGCGCCACCACGATAGAACTTCTCGAAGACGCGCAGTTCGTCGCCGGGGGCGAGACCTGGCCCTTGGTCGGTCACCGCAAGCTGAATCGCCGCGTCAACGTGGCGTGCGCGCAGCGTGATGGGGGTTGCAGGCGGCGTATACTTGACCGCATTCTCCAACAGATTGACCAGCACCTGCTCGATCAAGATACCGTCGAGCGGCACGAGGGGCAGGTCGGGCGGCAGGTCAATCTGCAAAGGGCGTGCGCCAGGAAGCAGCCCCGGACAGTCCTCGCCGTCGGCTACGCGGGCCACCGCTACGCCGACAACCTCCTCCAGTGGTTGCCACTCCTTCCACACGCGCACGGCGCCAGCCTCCAGGCGGGTCATCTCTAACAAATTGCTCAGCAGACGATTGAGTCGATTGGCCTCAACGCGAGCCGTTTCGGCCAGATCGTGGCGCGTGGCGGCATCAAGGGCGTCATCGTCTTGGCTCAGGCTGGTTAGCGCACCCGTGATGATTGCCAGGGGCGTGCGTAGGTCGTGGGAGACCGAGGAGAGCAACGCAGCGCGTAGGCGCTCCGTCTCGGCAGCGAGCGTTGCTTGCGCCGCCTCCTCAACCAGACTGGCCCGCTCAATCGCGAGGGCGGTCTGACTGGCGAAGGTTTCAAGCAGATGGGCCTGCTCCGGGTTCAACAGACGCGGCAAGCTCTGCGGGCGCACGCCAAGCACGCCGACAATCGTGCGCGAACCAGTCAGGGGCAGATACATGCCGGTGGCGCTCGGCAGCGTGTTCGTGCCCAGGCCGGCTGGCTCGCTATGATCGAAGACCCAACGGGCCACACTCTGCTCGGCGGCGTTCAGGCCAAAGAGTTGATTGGAGTCAATCGCGTGCGCCCAGCCGCTACAGTCGCCCCAAGGCTGAAGGGTGTCGCTGACGGAGGGCAGCAGGATGACAACTTGGCTGTCGAAGACCGTGTGCAGATGCCGCACCGCCACACTCAACAGCGGGCCAAGGCCACGGGTACGTGCAAACTCGCGACTTAGGGCGTAGAGCGCGGCGGTGCGCCGTTCACGCTGACGGGCGGCCTCGGCCTGTTGGCGAAAGCGAATAGTGAGGTTGCTGACGACCAGACCGACGGCGAGCATCACAGTGAAGGTGATCAGATAGCGGGCATCGGTGACGGCGAGAGTGCTGCGTGGCTCGACGAAGAAGAAATTGAAGCTGAGGACGCTCAAGACGGCAGCCAGCGCGGAAGGGCCGCGCCCGCCCATCAAAGCCACCGCCAGCACACCCAACAGATAGAGCATCACCTCATTGGCCTCGCCCACGGCGAACTGGTCGATCAGCAGCGCAATGGCGGTGCAGAGCGCGACGATGAGGGGCGTCCAGGCGTAGGACTGCCATGTACTCAGGATTTGGACACGCGCTTGGGCCGCGCCCGCAGCGCGGACGCGGGCGAGGAGCGTTTTGGGGTCAAAGCGGTGACGAGTAGGCATCGGCGTGTGGGCGCTGGCCCAGGGGCAGCCCCTGGCGTAGTGCAATCCTCAACTGGACGTGACAGCGGGGGCGTGAAGTCACGGGCTACGGGTAGGCCATCTGGTGACGTGCGGGCTACGTGGCGTGCAGCATAGCGCATTGTAGCGCGGGCGGGGCGTATACTAGCTGAGTAGCTGATGGACGGTAGGCCAATGGTGTCGGGGGCAACCTCTAGACCTTGTGTGAAAGGCCACCACGATCTTTTTCGACAAGCCGACCAACGCCCGTCTGGGTATGGACACCGCACAGTGCGCGAACAGCTCCCGTAAGACCTGTCAGGTGCGCGCACAGACGCCCCTGCGTGGGTACACGATCCTCCGTTGCGCGCACCTGACAGGTCTCTGCACGGCGGTGGTGCGGCCTTGGCAGGTCTTTGCGCGAAGGGTTTCGGCAGAAAGCCCCACGTATGCTGAATGCACCGCTCCGCATCCTCATTATCGAGGATGAGACGCAGATCCGGCGCTTCCTGCGTAGCTCGCTGGCAAGCCACGGCTACGAACTGGTGGAGGCCGCGACGGGCCAGGCGGGCATCGAGCAGATGGCGCAGCTTCAGCCCGCCTGCGTCATCCTCGATCTCGGCCTGCCCGATATGGACGGCCTAGAGGTGGTGCGCCGCATCCGTGAGTGGTCGGCGGTGCCGCTGGTGATCCTGACGGCGCGGGGCCAAGAGCAGGATAAGATTGCGCTGCTGGATGCGGGCGCCGATGATTACCTGACCAAGCCCTTTGGCGTCGGTGAGTTGCTGGCGCGCATTCGGGCTGCTTTGCGGCGCACCACCGGCATGCAACTGCCCGAGACGCCCGTGGCGATCTTTGGCGAAGTGCGGGTCGATCTGGTGCGGCGGCAGGTCTTTTGCGCCGACGAGGAGGTGCATCTGACGCCGCTTGAGTATAAGCTGCTGGCGGTGCTGGTGCGCCAGATGGGCCGGGTGGTGACGCAGCGCCAGTTGCTGCACGAGGTGTGGGGGCCAGAGTACACCGACTCGGCCCACTACCTCCGCATCTATATGCAGCACCTGCGCCACAAGCTAGAGGCTGACCCGGCGCGGCCACGCTTTCTGATCACCGAGCCGGGTGTGGGCTATCGGCTGCGCGACGAGGCGTAGCCCCGCTTTTGGTCAGCCCCAGCTTTGGAGTTGCGTCATCCAGTGACGGCCCGTTCGCACCAGCCGCTCTTGGTGGCGTTCAAGGATGACGTAGGCCGCCACCATCAACAGGCCAGCGGCACCCAGCAGCACCCACTGGTTCGCCAGACGCACCGTGTCAACCGTCATCCAGGTCACCCCGGCGACAAAGAAGGCCACGCCGCCGACAAAGGGCACCCGGAGCCGCACCAGGGCACCGTACGCCGCCACGGCCAGCGCCTCGCCGAAGAGCCACAGCGCATAGAGCAGCCCGCCGTCGTGACGGATGGACTGGACAAACGTGACGCCTAGCAGCAACAGCACCGCCGCTGTCTCGACCACTTGCGAGGCGCGGTGTTGCCCCTGGAAGCGCCGCAGCCCTGCGGCGATGGCGAGCAGATACAGCCCCGCTGGGATGACATACCACTGCGGTTCGCGCAAACCCCAATCGGCAAACTGACAGAGGGCCGCCGCCACAAAGGCCGCCCCCGCCACATAGGTGTAGTACAGCTCACGCTCACGCACGGCCACGGTCGCCAGCAGCAGCCCCAGGCTTGCCAGGGCGAAAGTTAGCGGCGGCAGCGGGCCGAACAGTGCCAGCAGCCCAACCAGCGTCATAAGCAGCACGCCCGCCCCGGCGGCACCCACGGTAGTCGGTCGGCGCCACGCGGCCACGCCCGCCAGTGCCGCCACCCAGCCCGCCAGACTCACTCCAACCAGCTCAAGCACCAGCCACGCCATCGCCCAAGACGAAGCCAGCCCCAGCGCGACGTGCGCGAACGATGCGCCAATCACGGCTAGGCCAAGACTCGCCCATGCCACCGCCTCGGCGCGTTCGGCGGTCGCGACGAGCGCCGCCAGCGCCGCCAGCCCCAGGAAAACCACAGCCAGCATACTCGTGCCGTGCGCCTCGGTGAGCGCCAGCAGGCCAGTCAGGGCTGCCGCGCCATACACGGCTTGGTGCAACCCCTCAGCGGGTGGTAGCTGCGCGATGGCTGGCCCCGCAGCGCTGCGCCGCGTCGCCGCAACAAGGCGTTTGGCTAACGCGGCCCCGCCCATTGTCCATGTCAGCGCCAGCAGGAAGTACGCGCCCAGCGACGCCCAGAGCGTCGGGTTACTGGTCGGCCCTTCGGTGACGAGCGCCAGCGCCCAGATGCTCAGGGTTACGCCAGCCAGCGGCGGGATGCGCTGACGCCAGCCCACGAGGCCCGCGCCCAGACCGAGCAGCAGCAGCGCCGTGCCGCCAATCGGCTCGCCCAGCGTGACGCCCCAGCCGCCCAGGTAGAGCGGCAGCAGCACTAGTGCCACGCCGCCGCCGTAGGCGAACGGGCGGTGCCACGGGGCGAGCCGGGGCAGTCGTGCGGTCAGCGCCTGCACGCCCCACCCGCCTATATAGATCGTTAGCGCTTCGAGGCAGCCAGCCAGCAGGTTCCCGGTTGGCGTAAAACCGAGGGAGTGGTGGAATTGGCCCAACGCCAGGGCCAGCAGCCCAAGCGCGGCCCAGGCCAATTCCTCGCGCACTTCGACCCAGACTAACCAGGCGGCGAGGGCGGCGAGGAGGCCAGCCACCGTTGCGCCGTGCCCCGCGCTACTCGACGCCAAGGCCAGCGCCCCGACGCCCCCAAGGCCCGCGCTGAGGTAGCCCCACAGCCCCGCCGCGTCAAGGGGCGCTGGACGACGCCGAGCCCACGCGCTAAAGACCGTCTGCCCCACGACAGCGGCGACTAA
>CAIWXH010000570.1 GCA_903916565.1 uncultured Oscillochloris sp.
CCCCCGCCCGGTGGCTGAAGCCACGGGCTACGCGGTACGAAGGCCGCCTACGCGGCCTCAACCAGCCTGCGAAGGCAGGCTTCGTACCCAAGCGCCGGGGGCTTCAGCCCCCCGGCGGACGCCACATGGCGGTTGCAAAGTCGTGCTGCAGCCCCCCGCCCGGTGGCTGACGCCACGGGCTACGCGGTACGAAGGCCGCCTACGCGGCCTCAACCAGCCTGCGAAGGCAGGCTTCGTACCCAAGCGCCGGGGGCTTCAGCCCCCCGGCATGCGCCCTACGCAAGGCCCGAGGATGCGCCAGTTGGAGCTGAACTGATCCAGCCGTGAACGGGCAATCCTTCGTGCGCTTCGTGCGCTTTGTGGTTAAAAATGGAGCGCGTCGTGGCAGAACATGCGCTGACCCTCGACCAGATCATCGTCGTCCTGCACCGCCCCCGCGATGTGCGTAATCTTGGCGCAGTCGTGCGAGCGATGAAAAATCTCGGCTTTGCGCGGCTGCGGCTGGTGGCGCCGTTGCCCTACGACCCGGCTGACCTGCTTGGCATCGCCCACCGCAGCGAAGCGGTGCTGGCGGCGCTGGAGGTCTTTGCCGACCTTCCGGCGGCCCTGGCCGACGTGCGCTATGTGGTTGGCACGAGCGAGCGGCCCCACCCTGATCGTCCACTGCGCGCCGACCTGCGCCCGCTCGCCGCCGAGGTGGTAGCGCGAACTGCCGTTGGGCCAGTGGCGCTGCTGTTTGGCCCCGAGGATAACGGGCTTGACAGCGCAGCCCTTGACCGCTGCCACGCGGTGCTGACGTTGCCCACCGACCCGGCCTATCCTTCGCTGAACTTGGCCCAGGCCGCCATGCTGGTACTCTACGAAGTGCGGATGGCCGCCGCCGCCCCGCCGCCGCCTGCGCCTGAGCGCGTCCCCGCCCCCGCCGCCGAACACGAGCGCTTCGCCGAGGTGCTGGCTGCCACCATGGCCGCCGTGGGCTTCGTCAAGGCGGGCGACGGCACCACGACCCTGCGCCGCCTGCGCCTGCTGGTCGCCCGCGCCGAGCCTGACAGCGCCGAGTTGGCCCTGCTGACGGCGCTGCTGCGTCAGGTGCTGCGCCGCCTGGGGCACGACGGCTGATGCACCGTCGCCCGCCGGGGGACTGAAGTCCCCGGCTACGGTGACGAAGGCCGCCTGCGCGGCCTCAGCAAGCCGACGAAGGTCGGCTTCGCAGGTACTAGCCCGTGGCTTCAGCGGGCGTGGCTGGCGGGCGACGGTGCATTAGCCCTGGGCGGTGCGCCGGTCGTTTCCAACGTAACGCTAACACAGGGTTAGCGCACCACAGACACCAGCGTGCTACGATCAGCGCAGCAACCCTGTTGGAAGAGGAGCGCGTGATGTCCTTCAATACCAATCGCTTCACCGAGAAGTCAGCCGAGGCGCTGATTGCCGCACAGGGCGCCGCCGAACGCGCTGGGAGCAGCGAGGTGCAGCCCGAGCATCTGCTCTATGTGCTGCTCGACCAGGGCGATGGGGTAGTGCCCCAGGTGCTGGCAAAGCTCGGGATCGCCGTCGGTGCGCTCAAGCAGCAGGCCAACGCCGAGGGCGCCAAGCTGCCGCGCATCAGCGGCAGCAACGTGCAGCTTCAGTACAGCTCGCGTCTGCGGAATGTTATCCTCAAGGCCCACGATGAACTTGCCAGCTTTGGCGATGAATATGTCAGCACCGAGCATCTGCTGTTGGCGCTGCTCGATCACGCCGGGGGCGGCGCCGAGCGCGTGCTGAAGCAGGCTGGCCTAACGCGCACCAGTCTGCTGCACACCCTGCGCGAAGTGCGCGGCTCCCAGCGCGTGACCAGCCCCAACCCCGAGGGCACCTACGCCGCGCTTGAGCAGTATGGCCGGGAATTGACTCAGTTGGCGCAGCGCGGCAAGCTCGACCCGGTGATTGGGCGCGACGAGGAGATCCGCCGCGTCATCCAGATTCTTAGTCGGCGCACCAAGAACAACCCGGTGCTGATCGGCGAGCCGGGGGTCGGCAAGACCGCGATTGTCGAGGGGCTGGCCCAGCGCATTGTCTCCGGCGATGTCCCCGAGTCGCTCAAGCACAACAAGGTCGTCACGCTCGATTTGGGCGCCCTGATCGCTGGCGCGAAATATCGCGGCGAGTTCGAGGAGCGCCTGAAGGCGGTGCTGAAAGAGATCCAGGAGCGCGACGACATCATCCTCTTTATTGATGAGCTGCACACCGTGGTCGGCGCGGGTGCCGCCGAGGGCGCGCTGGACGCTGGCAATATGCTCAAGCCGATGCTGGCGCGGGGCGAGCTGCACCTTGTCGGCGCGACGACGCTTGACGAGTACCGCAAACACATCGAGAAGGACGCCGCGCTTGAGCGGCGTTTCCAGCCCATCATGGTTGATCAGCCCAGCGTCGAGGACACCATCAGCATTATGCGTGGGCTGAAGGAGCGCTACGAGGCCCATCATGGCGTGGCGATTACCGATAGCGCTATCGTCGCCGCTGCGGTGCTCTCGGAGCGCTACATCGCCGACCGCTTTCTGCCCGATAAGGCGATTGACCTGATTGACGAGGCGGCGGCGCGGCGGCGCATGGAGAATACCAGCTCGCCCCAGGTGATTGATGACCTTAATCGGCTGATTGCCCAGCGTGAAACCGAGCGCGAAATGCTCAAGCGCGAGAAGGACAGCGCCAGCAAAGACCGGCTGGCGAAGCTGGAGCAAGAGCTGGCGAACTTGCACGAGCAGCGCAGTGCGCTTGAGGCCCAGCGGCAGACGGAGAGCGCCCTGCTTGAGCAGATCAAGCCGCTGAAGGAGCAGATCAACGAGACTCGGTTCGCCATCGAGCAGGCCCAGCGCGAGTATGACTACAATCGCGCCGCCCGCTTGCAGTACGATGATCTGGCCCGCTTCGAGCGCGAGTTGGCGCTGGCCGAGGCGGCGGCCAGCACGAACACCTTGCTGCGCCAGGAGGTGAACGCGCAGGATATTGCCGAGATTATCGCCAAGTGGACCGGCGTACCGGTGACGCGGCTGCTTGAGGG
>CAIWXH010000571.1 GCA_903916565.1 uncultured Oscillochloris sp.
CCCGCCGCCCCGCCGACGCCCGCTGCTTCGGCCTCGACCGCGCTCGCCGATTCGGCCCCGGCCACCGCGCCCGCCGCCCCGGCCACTGCGCCCGCCGCCCCGGCCACTGCTGGCGGTGCCACGATCAAGATCGGCTCGAAGAATTTCACCGAGGCTATTCTGGTCGCCGAGATGTACGCGCAGGTGCTAGAGGCGAACGGCTTCAAGGTGGAGCGCAAGTTCAACCTGGGCGCGACGCCGATTGCTCAGGCGGCGATCACCAGCGGCGACATTGACCTGTACCCCGAGTACACCTCCACCGGCCTGCTTGAGGTGCTGAAGCAGAAGTCCATCGCCGACGCGCAGGCCATCCTGGCGGCGGTACGCAAGGGCTACGAGGAGCAGTTTAAGCTGACGTGGCTCGACGCCTCGCCCTTTAACGATACCAACACCTTTGCCCTGACCAACGCGAAGGCGGCGGAACTGGGCGTCAAGACCTTCTCGGATCTGGTGCCACTGTCGGGTAAGCTGCGGCTCGGTGGCCCGCCCGAGTTCCCCGAGCGCGAGGATAACAAGGCGATGCTGGCGACCTATGGCTTCGACCCGAAGTTCGCTGGCGAGAACTTTGTCCAGCTTGATGCCGGGAGCCTGCGCTACGAGGCGCTGACCAAGGGTTCGGTTGATGTGATCCTGGCCTTCGGCACCGACGGCCAGATTAACGGCCTGGGTCTGACCGTACTCAAGGATGACAAGACGGCCTATCCGATCTACCAGATCGCCCCGGTCGTGCGCCAAGACACTTTGGCTGCCAACCCTGGGATCGCGGCGGCGCTGAACAAGCTGGCCCCCGCCATCACCGACGATGTGATCTCGGGCCTGAATTGGCAAGTTGATGGCCCTGAGAAGAAGGAAGTCCCCGCCGTCGCCACCGCGTTCCTGAAGAGCGTCGGGCTGCTGAAGTAGCTCGGACTTGATCGCCAGCCCTCTCCCCCGGCCCCTCTCCCACCAGGGGAGAGGGGAGATTCCGCAGCAGGACGCCTCCGACTCCCCCTCTCCCTTTTTGGGAGAGGGGGCAGGGGGGAGAGGGCTATCCGGTGAGCTACGGAGCCTAATGAGCATCATCGTCGCCGAAGGTCTGGTCAAGCAATTTCCTGGCGAGCCGCGCCCCGCCGTCGCTGGGGTCAGCTTCGTGGTCGAGCCGGGGGAGTTTATTGTGCTGCTCGGCCCCTCGGGCTGCGGCAAGACGACCCTGCTCAAGCTGCTCAACCGGCTGTACGAGCCGACTGCCGGACGCCTGCTGATTGGCGGCGTTGACGCACGCGGCATTCCCGTGACCGAGTTGCGGCGGGGGATCGGCTACGCCATCCAGCAGACCGGCCTCTTTCCCCACCTGCGGGTCGCGCACAATATCGCCGTGGTGCCCCGGCTGCTCGGCTGGGCACGCCCCCGGATTGAGGCCCGCATTGACGAACTGCTCGCGCTGGTGGGCCTGCCGCAGAGCTATCGCTCGCGCTACCCGCGTCAGCTCTCGGGCGGCGAGCAGCAGCGTGTCGGCCTGGCCCGCGCCCTGGCGGCTGACCCGGCGCTGATGCTGATGGACGAGCCATTTGGGGCGCTCGATGCGATTACCCGCTCGCGCCTTCAGGATGAGTTGCTCGACATTCAACGCAAGCTGCACAAAACGATCATGTTTGTGACCCACGATGTCGAAGAGGCGTTACGCCTGGCGGATCGCATGCTGGTGATGCGCGAGGGGCAAATTGTCCAGTTTGCTACGCCGCTCACCATCCTGACGCGCCCAAGTGACCCGTTTGTCGAACAGCTTGTCGGGGCCGAAGACGCCCTGCGCCAACTCAGCCTGATGCGCGTCGGCGCGGCCCTGACCCGCCGCAGCAGCCGCGCCGAAAGCACCAGCGCCGCCGCCACGTTGCCGCCCCTGCGCCTAGACGACGACCTCCGCACCGCCCTGGCCCAGTTGCTCAGCTCGGGGGGCGACGCCCTGCCGGTGTTCGAGGGTGAGCGCGAAATCGCCCAGCTCACGCTCGCCGACATGCGGGCGATGCTCCGCCGATCCACCGTCGCGGCACCCACGGCGCTTGAGCCTACGCGATGAGCTATCTATTAAAGAACTGGCCCTACGTCGGCACGCTGCTGCTCCAGCACCTCTGGCTCACCGTCTCGGCCCTCGCCATCGCCACGGTGATCGCCCTGCCGACAGGCGTGCTGCTGGCGCGTGCGCCACGTCTACGCGGGCCAGTGCTGGGGCTGTTCGGCCTACTCTACACCATTCCCAGCCTGTCGCTGCTCGTGCTGCTCATCCCGTTGCTGCGGCTCGGCTACTGGCCCGCTGTGGTGACGCTGGTGATCTACGCGCAACTGGTGCTGACGCGCAATGTGGTGGTCGGACTGACCGGGATCGCGCCAGCGGTGATCGAGGCGGCACGCGGCATGGGCATGAATAGCTGGCAGCGCCTGACCCAAGTCGAGCTGCCGCTGGCGCTGCCGCTGATGCTGGCGGGCCTCCGCATCGCCACGCTCTCGACCATCGGCATCGCCACGGTCGCCGCTTTTGTGAATGCGGGCGGGCTGGGGACGCTGCTCTTCGACGGGGTGCGAAGCAGCAACCCCGAGAAGATTGTGGCCGGGGCCATCGCCGTCGCGGCGCTCGCCATTGTGGCGAACGCCTTGCTGCGCCATGCCGAGCTGTGGGCGAGCCGGGGCTGGGGGGCTGCGTAGGACACGTCGGAGGAAATGCGCGGCAGGTTTTGTACCACGAAGGTCACGAAGGTCACGAAGACCGAACCGCGTGCGGCTGCGCTCCGTGCCTGACGAGAATCACCGCGCAACCCTACAGGAACTTCCAGAAAGCCCACCGGAGCTGAATCCGCCCGGCTCTTGGCGACGAAGCCTGCCTGCGCGGGCTACACGAGCCTGCGAAGGCAGGCTTCGTCAACAAAGAGCCGGGGACTTCAGTCCCCCGGCGGGCGCAGGAACGCCGCCTGACCACCTTGTCTAAGGCCGCGACTCCGCGCCACAACTCCGCTAAGATTGCAATATAATGCAAGATGCCACCAGACCTTTTGGGGAGAAGACAAGGTTCGTGGGCGCTTTACCGTTTGAGCGCACGTCGAGCTTGCTGATGCGTTCGGCCTGAAACCCGAAACCTAACACCCGAAACCTTGGCAGAGAGGAGCCGTATGCGTCTACTCTTGCGCTGGCTGATCACAGCGGTGGCCCTGGTTGTCGCCACCTTTGTGCCAGGAATTCAGATCACGAACCAGAATGGCTGGTTCGCCGTCTTGGTCATGGCCGCGATTCTCGGCCTCGTAAACGCCTTCATCCGGCCCATTCTGACGCTGCTCTCCTGCCCGCTGGTGCTGCTGACCCTTGGCCTCTTCACGCTGGTGACGAACGCGCTCTGCCTTTGGCTCGCGTCGTGGCTCGCGCAGCACTGGTTTGGGGCCGGCTTTGCGGTGGCCGGCTTCGGCCCTGCCCTCTTCGGGTCGATGGTTGTTAGTCTCGTGGCCTTCCTGCTCTCGCTCTTCCTGCCCGACGAAGATGAGCCGAGCCGTGGCGATATAGGTCGTGCCTAGCGGATTCGTGTCAGCTCTGGGGGAAACCTACTGTGCAGTCCGACTCGCTTACAACCCCTGCTACCCTTGACCGCTCCGCCATGGTACGCCGAGGCGAGCTCCACGAGGCGCTGGCGAACTGCACCAGCCTGCTGCTCGAAGCTGTCGCGACCCCCATGGCGCGCCGCAACTTGCTGAACGCGGCCCTGGCGCACCTCCGCGACGCCTTAGGCAGCGCCTACATCCTGCTGGCCGTACGC
>CAIWXH010000572.1 GCA_903916565.1 uncultured Oscillochloris sp.
CCATGCCTTAGACAAGGTTCAAAACAGCTTGACAGTTTGCTGCCGGACGACCCACACCCCCTACCCCTCTCCCTCACGGGGAGAGGGGAGATTCTGCAACAGGATGCGTCCGACTCCCCCTCTCCCGCTCAGGGAGAGGGGGCTGGGGGGTGAGGGCTGTACGGCGGTAGATTCGTTATGTGAAAGGTATTGAACGTAGTACCGCCTTCCAGGCGGTCAGCAGTACCACCGCAGGCGGGAAGCCCGCGCTACGAACTGTCACGCTGAAACCTGGCACCTGAAACCTTGTCTGATGCACTATGCAACAAGCGAGGGCTTGTGGTATCATAGCTTTACCCATGACGCACTGCGTCTAAAACGTGTTCAGTAAACGGTCAAGGAGGACCCGATGCCCTACCAGATCAAGCGCGTGGCCGTGATCGGTGCCGGCACCATGGGTGCCGCTATCGCCGGACTCGTCGCCGGCGCGGGGCTGCCCGTGCTGTTGCTCGACGTACCGCCAAGCACGCTCACCCTCGAGGAGCAGACGAAGGGCCTGAGCCTGAGCCACCCCGCCGTGCGCAACCGCATCGTCAGCCAAGGCTACGACCGGATGTGCAAGGCCCGCCCCGCAAACCTCTACAGCGCCGCCACCACCCGGCTGATCAGCCTCGGCAACACCGAGGACGATTTCGCCAAGCTGGCCGAGTGCGACTGGATCGTTGAGGTGATCATCGAGCAGCTCGGGCCGAAGCAGGCGCTGATGGAGCGGCTGGAGGCCGTGCGCAAGCCCGGCGCGATCATTACCTCAAATACATCGGGCATCCCCATCAGCCAGATCGCCGCTGGTCGCAGCGCCGAGTTTAAGGCCCACTTCTTCGGTACCCACTTCTTCAACCCACCGCGCTACCTCAAGCTCATGGAACTGATCCCTGGCGACCAGAGCGACCCCGAGGCCGTTGCCGCCATGCGTACCTTCACCGAACACACCCTCGGCAAAGGCGTCGTGGTCTGCAAGGATCGCCCCAACTTCATTGGCAACCGCCTGATCGCCTTCGCCGTTATGAGCGACCTGCGCTTCTTCCTTGATCATAACTATACAATCGAAGAGGTTGACGCCCTCACCGGCCCGGTGATCGGTCGCCCCAACACCGCCACTTTTCGCCTGCTCGACGTGGTCGGCATCGACATTATGGCCCACGTGTCCAATAACCTCTATCCCGCCGTCCCCGACGACGAGAGCCGCGAAACCCTGCACTCGACCGACCTGCTCGACCGCATGGTCGCCGCAGGCAAACTCGGACGCAAGACGGGCGGCGGCTTCTATAAAGAGTCCAAACAGGGCGGCAAGCGCGAGTTCTGGCCGCTGGATCTGACCACCCTCGACTATGTACCGCTCCAGGGCACCCCTGGCATAGACGAGTTCATCGCCCAGGCCACCAAGATCCGCAGCCTACCCGAGCGCCTGCGCTTCATGCTCAAAACCGCCACCGAAGACCCGGCCAACCACGCCGCCGCCCTCATCGCCCAGACCCTCCTGCCAATGATGGCCTACGCCGCCCGGCGTCTACCCGAGATCGCCGACAGCGTGGCCGACGTAGACAGCGCCATGCGCTGGGGTTTTGCCCACGAGCTAGGGCCATTCCAGATCTGGGATGTTCTTGGTGTCGCCGAAACCATCGCCGTGATGAAGGCTCGCAACCTCGCCTTACCCGCCTGGGTCGATACCCTGGCGACCAGTGATAACGCCCGTTTTTACACAACAGTAGACGGACACCCGGCCGCCTTCAACGCCGCCACCGAGCGCCACGAAATCCTACCGCGCAGCCCCCTGTCGATTGATCTGACCGCACTCAAGGCCGCCGGTGCCGAGGTACTTGGCAACAGCGATGCCAGCCTGATCGACCTGGGCGACGGCGTACTCTGCTTCGAGATCCACTCCAAAGCCAACACCATCAGCGCCCCCGTAATGGAGATGGCCCTGGCCGCTCTTGATGAGTTGGAGAAAGACCCGTGGGTGGCGTTAGTGGTCGGCAACCAGGGCAAACGCTTCTCAGCCGGAGCCGACGTAACTGGCATCGGCGCGGCGGCCCAGGCCGGTGACTGGGAGTCGCTGGATGAACTGCTCGACCTTGGCCAGCAGATCATGCAGCGCCTGCGTTATGCCGCCAAGCCGGTCGTGAGCGCACCCTTTGGCCAAGTCCTCGGCGGCGGAGCCGAACTAGCTATGCACAGCGACCTTACCGTAGCTTCAGCAGAAACCTACATCGGCCTGGTAGAGTTCGGCGTCGGTATCATCCCGGCTTGGGGCGGCTGCAAGGAGCTGAACGCCCGCGTCATCGGCGCGACCGCCCAGGTCGGCGGCGACACACTAAAGGCATTTCAGCAGGTCTTCGAAACCATCGCCATGGCCAAGGTCGCCACCAGCGCCCACGAAGCTCGCGAAGCCAGCTTCCTACGCCCAACCGACACAATCATCTTCAACGGCGACTTCCTGATCGGCGAGGCCAAGGCCACCGCCCTCCGGCTCGTCCCCGGCTACGAGGTCCCGGCGCGCACCCCGCGCTGCTACGCCCTCGGTCGTGACGGCCTTGCCGCCGCACGGGTCGCGATCTACCAGATGGTCGAGTCCGGCTTCGCCACCGCATACGAGGGCTTCATCGCCGACAAGCTAGCCTACGTTCTCTGCGGTGGCGACCTCAGCAGCCCGCAGTTTGTCGACGAGCAATACCTTCTGGATCTAGAGCGTGCCGCCGTCATCGAACTGGCCAAGCAACCGAAGACCCAAGAGCGCGCCATGCACCTGCTAAAGACCGGCAAACCGTTGCGGAATTGATAAGATGACAGGGTGACAGTCGCTCGCTAACGCTCGCGTGACAAGGTGGCAAGGTGACAGCTTCGCTATTAGAGAGGATCGCACCTTGTCACCTTGTCACCTTGTCACCAACAACATAGCTTGAGGAGTATTAAATATGTCTGAGGCAGTTATTGTCTCTGGCGTCCGCACCGCCGTCGGCAAGGCACCTAAGGGGAGTCTGCGCACCGTCCGCCCCGACGAACTAGCCGCCGCCGTCGTACGCGAGGCCATCGCCCGCGCCCCCGGCCTTGACCCACGCGACATAGAAGACATCGTGATGGGCTGCGCCATGCCCGAGGCCGAGCAAGGACTCAACCTCGCCCGCATCGCCGCCCAGCGCGCCGGTTTGCCCGACAGCGTTTGTGGCGTCACCGTCAACCGCTTCTGCGCCTCCGGCCTCCAGACCATCGCCATCGCCGCTCAGCAAATCCTGACCGGCCAGAGCGAGGTCGTCATCGCCGGTGGAGCCGAGAGCATGAGCATGGTGCCGATGACCGGCAACAAATTCTCGCCCAACCCGCACCTCGCCCAGCACGACCCCGCCGTCTACCTCGGCATGGGCCTAACCGCCGAAAACGTAGCCAAGCGCCACAATGTCAGCCGCGAGGATCAAGACATCTTCGCCCTACGCTCCCACCAGAACGCCCTACGCGCCCAGCACGAGGGCTACTTTGCAACCAGCATTGTACCGCTTGAGATCGAACTCATAGAGATGAACAGCGACGGCAAACCGCAGCGGCGCAGCTTCACCTTCAACAAGGACGAAGGGCCACGCGCCGACACCTCCCTCGCAGCCCTGTCCAAACTCAAGCCCGCCTTCTCAACCACCGGCAGCGTCACAGCGGGCAACAGCTCACAGACCAGCGACGGCGCGGCGGCAGTCGTCCTAATGAGCCGAGCCAAAGCCGACGCCCTCGGGCTCAAGCCACGAGCCCGCTTCATCAGCTTCGCCGTAGGCGGCGTCGAACCCGACGTCATGGGCATCGGCCCAGTCATCGCCATCCCCAAAGCGCTCAAGCTCGCCGGCCTCAATCTCAGCGACATCGACCTGATCGAGCTAAACGAAGCATTCGCCGCCCAAGCCCTAGCCGTCGTCCGCGAGCTAGGAATCGACATCGAAAAAGTAAACGTCAACGGCGGCGCAATCGCCCTCGGCCACCCACTTGGCTGCTCAGGAGCCAAACTCACCGTACAAATCCTCGACGAACTAGAGCGACGGGGCGGGCGCTACGGCATGGTAACCATGTGCATCGGCGGTGGAATGGGCGCTGCCGGAATCTTCGAGCGGCTCTAACACGTACCCAATCCCAGCGGTGATGCGAATGCCTATGCGTTCGCATCACCGTTTTCAACGCTCATTATCAAGCGGACTACGCACACCCCTACCACCACGATTCAGCACATGCGTATAAATCATCGTCGTACGCACATCGCTATGACCAAGCAACTCCTGCACCGTACGAATATCATAACCATCCTCAAGCAAATGCGTCGCAAAGCTATGGCGGAACGTATGGCACGTAACCCGCTTCGCGATCTGTGCAAGCTGTACAGCCCGCTTCACCGCCTTTTGCAGCCCACTCTCGTCCACATGATGCCGGCGCTGATGACCGGAGCGTGGATCAACCGAGAGACCCTCGGAGGGAAACAAATACTGCCAGATCCACTCCTGGCTCGCATTTGGATACTTCCGCTCAAGCGCATACGGCAGATACACCTGACCATAACCAGCGCGGAGATCCTGGTCGTGGGTCAACTTCACCCGTCGCAAATGCTCCTGTAGCGGCGCAATCAGACTATCAGGGAGCGGCGTCACCCGATCCTTATCACCCTTCCCGCTCCGCACCACCACCTGATGCAGAGCAAAATCCACATCCTTCACCCGCAGGCGCACACACTCCATCAAGCGAATCCCACTACCATAGAGCAACTTCGCCATAAGCTGATGCACCCCCGTCATCGCATCAAGGACACTGCGCGCCTCCCGACGGGTCATCACCGTCGGAAGGCGTTGTGGCTGCTTCGCCCGCGCCGCGTGAATCGGCTCCTCCAGCGGCTGCTGCAGCACCTCCGCATACAAAAACAGCAGCGCACTAAGCGCCTGGTTCTGCGTTGACGCCGCGACAGACTGCCCCACCGCCAAATCCGTAAGAAACGCCTCAACCTCAGGGGTACCCATCTCCGCAGGATGGCGCTTATTGTGGAACCGAATATAGCGCTTCATCCAACCCACATAGGACTCCTCAGTACGCAACGAATAATGCTTACGACGAAGAGCCTCACGGGCCTGATCGAGGAGTCGGGGGGTATTCGCAGCCATATGCCAAATCTCCTTCACAGAAATGATAGACGGATAACCTTCCGTCTATGACACCGTGTAAGCAGCATGGAAGGATACACATC
>CAIWXH010000573.1 GCA_903916565.1 uncultured Oscillochloris sp.
CGAATCCGCGTAGAGCCATCTACGCTATACTGTAGATCTGATGGCGAGCAATCAAGCGGCATCCCAGCGCCGTGCCCTTTGTAGAAAGGAGCGAGACCATGTTGGTCCGCGATCGGATGAGTGCCCACCCTGTCACTATCGAGCCAGCGTCTAGTGCGCTTGCGGCGCTTGGCATTATGCAGTATCACCATTTACGTCACTTGCCTGTGGTTGATCCCGGCGGCCATGTGGTTGGCATTCTCGCTGAGCGTGACCTGCTGCTGGCGGCCTCACGGCACCTGCACGCGGGCATGGAAGTCTCGGAGGTGATGCACCGCGATGTGGTTACGGTCAATCCCGAGACCGCTGTGTCCGACGCCGCCGCGCTGATGTCACGCTACCACTTCGGCAGTTTGCCCGTGGTCGATGACAACAACGACATCGTCGGCATTATCACCGAGAGTGACATCTTCCGCGCCTTTGCCGACCTCGTCGCGGCGACCAAGGCGCTTGGCGCGAGTTAGTTCAGCGCCCCGGAAGGTCGGAACGCGGTGCGAACGTCCGAGAGACTCAACGTGACCGCTCCCTCTCCACGTTCGAGAGGGAGCGGTCTGTTATGCTATAATGCGCTACGATTGACACGCCTGTGCGAGGGGACGATGGACGATGAGGCGCGGCTGCTCAACCCGAAGCCCGACGGTGAAGACAACCAGGTCGAGAAGAGTCTGCGCCCCCGTAATCTCGCCGAGTTTATCGGCCAAGAGCGCGTCGTCGCGCAGCTCCGTATCGCCATCACCGCCGCTAAAGGGCGCGGCGAGCCGCTCGACCACACGCTTTTCTACGGCCCCCCCGGCCTGGGCAAGACCTCACTCTCGAATGTGATCGCTAATGAGATGGGCGTGAAGATTAAGGTCACCAGCGGCCCCGCTATCGAGCGCGCTGGTGATCTGGCCGCCCTGCTCACCAACCTTCAGAAGAACGATGTCCTCTTTATTGACGAGGTTCACCGCCTTAATCGCGCCGTCGAGGAGGTGCTGTACCCCGCGATGGAGGATTACGCGCTGGATCTGATTGTGGGCAAGGGGCCAAGCGCCCGCAATCTGCGCCTGAAGCTGCCCCGCTTTACCACAATTGGCGCGACGACTCGCTTGGCGCTGCTCACGTCGCCGCTGCGCGACCGCTTTGTGGCCCCGCATCGGCTTGAGTTTTACTCTGACGCGGCGATGTGCGAGATTGTCACGCGCTCGGCGCGTATTTTGGGCATGCCGACCAGCGCTGAGGCTGCGCTTGAGCTTGGGCGACGGGCGCGGGGCACGCCGCGTATCGCCAACCGGCTGCTGCGGCGCGTGCGCGACTACGCCCAGGTGGTCGCCGATGGTCATATTGACCTAGCGGTGGCTCGTACTGCGCTGGCTCAGCTTGAAGTAGACGACTTGGGCCTTGATGCGAATGACCGGCGCCTGCTACGGGCCATCATCGAACTGTTTAACGGTGGCCCCGTTGGCCTCTCCACGCTTGCCGCCGCCCTGGCTGAAGAAGTAGACGCGATTGAGGATGTCTACGAGCCGTTCCTGCTGCAGCTTGGCTTTCTTCAGCGCACGCCGCGTGGGCGGATCGCCACCCGCCGGGCCTACGATCATCTTGGCATGCCCTTCACCGAAAAGACGCAGCCACTCTCTGATGAGAGCAGCGCACAGCAAGGGCGGCTGTTTTAGCCGTAGGGCAGCGGAAACGTTGCATAGCAATCCCATCCGGGTTGTGCAACCGGGAGACTAAAGTCCCCGGCTCTGTAGCTGCGAAGCCTGCCTTCGCAGGCTATCCAGGCCGCGCAGGCGGCCTTCGTAACGCCGGGGACTTCAGTCCCCCGGCAGGCGCTCAACAACCCCTGTCGGATTGCTACATTGTCCCGTCGCAGGCAGCGTGTCACCCTGCGTAGGCGAGCCAATGGTGTCGGGCGCAACCCCCGAGACCTATACTTGGGCAACCATATCATGACGACCCTTACCCCGCACGAGTTCGTCGCTAAGTGGCGCGGCGATACGCGCAAAGAGCGCAGCGTCAGCCAGGAACATTTCATTGACCTCTGCCGCCTGCTCGGCCACGAGACACCGGGCGACAACAAGGATGGGACGCTGGTGTTTGAGGCAGGCGCGGCGAAGAGTGCCGGCGGTCAAGGGTGGGCCGATGTTTGGAAAAAGGGCTGCTTTGGGTGGGAGTACAAGGGGCCAAAAGCCGACCTGAATAAGGCGTATCAGCAGCTTCAGCAGTACCGCGACTCGCTTCAGAACCCGCCGATCCTCGTCGTCTCTGACATCCAGACCATTGTGATCCATACTAACTTTGTCAACACCGTTAAGCAGACCTCTACGCTGTCGCTTGACGATTTGGAGAAAACCGAGGGGCTGCAACTCCTCCGCAAGGTCTTCTTTACCCCGCGTGCCCTGGAACCAGCGCTCACTATCCAGAAGGTCACGGAAGAAGCCGCTGCTGATTTTGCCGACCTAGCCGACTTGTTGCGGCGCTACGGTGAGCCGCCCCAGGCGATTGCTCACTACCTCATCCGGCTGCTGTTCTGCCTGTTTGCCGAGGATGTGGGCCTGCTCCCCACGGGTCTGTTTACGGAAATTATCACCGCGACTCGACACAAGGCGGCGGCTTTTGTCGCGCAGGTGCAAGACCTGTTCGCCAAAATGGCCGTTGGGGGGTATTTTGGCTCACAAGCGATTAAGCACTTCAACGGGGGGCTGTTCGAGGACAACACCGCGCTGCCGCTCGACAGTGACGGCCTTGCGATTCTCGCACGGGTCAGCGCCTTGGATTGGTCGGCTATCGAGCCGTCAATCTTTGGCACGCTGTTCGAGCGCAGCCTTGACTCGACGAAGCGGTCGCAGCTTGGTGCCCACTACACCAGCCGTGACGACATTATGCTGATTGTCGAGCCGGTGCTGATGGCTCCCGTACGCCGCCAGTGGGCCGAGGTTGAGATGAAGGCGCGGGAGCTTGCGGCCCAGCGAGACGCGGCCAGCGGGGCGAAGCGGAACAAGTTGGAGAACGAGTTGAGCCGCTTGCTGATGAGCTTCGCAGGCGTGCTGTCCAGTATGCGTGTCCTTGATCCTGCCTGTGGGTCAGGCAACTTCCTTTACGTCGCCTTGAAGCAGTTGCTTGACCTAGAGCTAAAAGTCATCAACCTGGGCGCGGATCTGGGCCTGACGCGCATGTTGCCTACGGTTGGGCCGGAGCAACTGTACGGGCTTGAAATCAATGAACTGGCCCACGAGCTTGCCCAAGTGACCGTTTGGATCGGCTACATCCAGTGGCACCGCGACAATGGCTTTGCCGAACTGCGCGAGCCGATCCTCCAACCGCTCGACACCATCACGCG
>CAIWXH010000574.1 GCA_903916565.1 uncultured Oscillochloris sp.
CGCGGCCCAATACGCGGCGCTGGTCAGGTCAAGCTCGGGGCGGTTCAGGTCGCCGCCCAGGCGGTCGAGCAGGCTGGCGGCTTGGTTGCGCTGCACCGGGTCGGGGCAAGCGGTGGGGGTAAAGGCGAGGGCGTGGAGGCGTGTAACGGCGGCGGTACGCAGGGGTGCCAATTCTAACACGCGGTCAGCATCGGCGTCATCAAGGGCTTGGCCCGCCAAGAACACCGCCCGCAGCTCGCGGTCGTCTTCGTTCGCGACGCCGATCAGGGCCGCCAGCACAGCGGCATCGCTAGGCGCGGTGCCAGCCGCACCGACGGCCAGCAACTGCTCCAACAGCTTCTGCGCCTTCTCGGGCGGGCCGTTCGTGGCCCAGTGGCCCACCGCCAAAAGGATCGTCTCGCGCCAGCGCGGCTTGGGCCAGTGGGCAAACAGTCGCTCAACCCCGTCTTCGCGCAGGTCGTAGAGTCGCGCCGTCAGGTACTCTTGCAGCGTGAAGTGGGCGAAGCTGTAGCCGCCATCGCGCCGCTGGATCAGCCCGCTCTCAAGCGCCAGTGACTCAAGCAGCGTGGCGACATAGTCGTCGGTCTGCTCGTCGTGCCAGCCTTTGAGTTGCCGATAGACCGGGCGTAGCACCTGCTGGGCCTCGCGCAGCCGCAGTTCACGGCGCTCGTGCTCCTGCATCCAGGCGGCCAACTCTTGCAAGCGGCGCTGCACGCCCGAGACGCTCTCTTCGCCGCCATAGCGCACGAAGCGCTCGTCGCGCCCCGGCACGCCGCCGGTCGTCTGTTGGGTGCGCCACGTTTCCAGCAGCAGATAGACCAGCCGACTGTACAGTTCAGCGCGTTCACGCGGTAAGCCGACGCCGGTGTGAACCAACAGGGCCATACTGGTCAGCAGCAGCGGATTGGTCGCCATCTCAAACAGACGCGCATTACCATCAAGGATGCCGCGTAGGTAGCCGACCTGCTCGTCCACCGTCTCATTCGCCGTGCGGCGTGAGGGGGTTTTACGCACCGCACTGAACCAGCGGCGCAGCAGATCCTCGATCTCAGCGCCGGTGAGCGGGCTAAGGTGACGCTCCTCGAAGCCCGGCAGGCCCAGTTCCTCGAACGGGCGGCTGGCGACGATGAAGCGATTGCGGCCATAATCTTGCACGAGGTTGGCGATCAGGCGCTGGATATAGTCGCGCTCACGGGCATCGCCGGTCTCGTCTAGACCATCAAGCAGCACCAGACAGTCACCGTTGGTGAGGCGGCGGGCCAACAGATCAACAGGCAGCGTCTGGCCGCTCTTCTCCATCTGGGCACGTGTGTAGCTCTCCAGCCATTCAAGCAGCAGCCGACTCGGCGCACCTTGGAGCGTCGGCAGTTCGTCGGGGCGGGCACGCTTTTGCGCGTCACGGACATAGGTCGCCACCAGCGTAAGCCGAATGTAGATCGGCAGCGGCGCACGGGCGACGTGGAGGTCGAGCATGTCGCTTACGGTTGTCAGCCCGCCCGCGCTACCGGCGTGCGCCAACACCAGCACACCATATTGCAGCGTCGTGGTCTTACCGCTGCCCGCGTCACCGACCAGCAGCAAGCGCGTGAAGGTCGTCTCGGTGCGCGGCGCTTCCCCATTGGGTTGGGGCAGCCGGTCAGGGTCACTCAACAGACGATAGACGCCACGGCTGTTCTCTAGCGCCTCAAACGCCTCCTGGCGTAGCGTATACTCGCCCGCCGGGTCGAAATCGCCACGCACCAGCTTGCGGAAACCCTCGATCTGGGTGCGCTCGACCACGCGCAGGCGCACATAGACCTCCTCGACGAGCAACTGCTCCTGGCGCTCGGTGGAGCGAATGGGGATGATCGGCAGATGGCGCAATTCGGCCTGCACCCAAGCCAAATAGTCAGCCTCGGCGCTCTGGCGCTGGGTCGTGATAGCCTTGCGGGCGGCGGGTGCTTTGATGGCACCTACGAACTGCGCGACAAGCTGCTTGCCAAGCTCCTTGAACCACTCGCGGATGCCTTCGACGAGGCTGAGCAGCAACGCTAACGCGACCAAGACGAAGAGGCCCATCAAGCCGAAGCGCGTCCACAGATCACTAAGCGTCTCGGGCTGCTGGCCGACGCCAAGCAGATCAGCGGCGGTACGTGTTGGCGTCACCGTCGCCGTCGGCGTGACCGGCACCGTAGCGGTGGACGTGGGCGTCACGGCGGCGGGCGGCGCTGTCGGCTGGGCGGTCGCCACGGGCGACCACAGCGCAACGAGGGCCAAG
>CAIWXH010000575.1 GCA_903916565.1 uncultured Oscillochloris sp.
ACGCTCTGGTTCGCGACAGTGGTGATCGTCGGCGGCGTATTTGGGATAGCGACAACACGGCGGACACGCTGGTTGCCGGTATCGAGGATGTAGAGGTTGCCGCTCGGATCAAAGGCGAGATCTTGGGGCCCGTTCAGCAGTGCGCTCGCGGCTTGCCCACCATCGCCGCTGAAACCCGCCGTTCCGGTGCCCGCCACCACCGTGCCGATCACCGTGCTGATGATCCCAGACGGATCCACCCGCCGAATAGCGTGGTTATCCCTGTCAACGAAGTAGAGGTTGCCGGTGCTGTCAAAGGCGAGGCCGGAAACCATGCGTATGCGGGCAGCGGTGGCAGCGGCACCATCGCCGCTATAGCCCGCTACCCCGGTGCCCACCACCGTGGTGATGATCTGCGTGGTCTTATCCACCCGCCGGATGCGATACTCACTGATGACGCTGTCGGCAATGTAGAGGTTATCGGCGGTATCGCAGGCTACACCTTGGGGCGAACTCAGCATGGCTCCGACTGCCGTGGCGAGGCCACCATCGCCGCCATAGCCAAATGACCCTGACGTGCCCGCGAACGTGCTGATGATCCCGGACGGATCCACCCGCCGGATCACCGAGTTGCTGCTGTCAGCGATATAGAGGTTGCCCGTGCCGTCGAAGGCGAGGCTCTTGGGGTTCCAAAGCTTGGCTGACGTGGCGGCACCGTTATCGCCGCCGAAGGCTGCCGTCCCATTGCCCGCGAACGTGCTGATGCTCCCCGTGAGTTTGTCCACTCGGCGCACCCGGTTATTCCCGCTATCGGCAATATAGAGGTTGCCGGTGCTGTCGAAGGTGAGGCCCGAGGGTGTGTTCAGTGTCGCTGCGGTAGCGGCACCGTTATCGCCGCTAAAGGCCGCCGTCCCATTGCCCGCCACCGTGGTGATGATCCCCGTGAGCTTATCTACCCGGCGGATCACATTATTCACGGTGTCGGCGATGTAGAGGTTCCCGGCACTATCGACCGCCACCCCATACGGATTCCTGATCGTCGCGGCGGTGGCGAGGCCATTGTCGCCTGTGTAACCGGCAACGCCAGTGCCCGCCACCGTGCTGATCATCTGGATGTCGCCGACCGCGCCAAGTGGTTTGATCTGCGCGAAGCAGGCGTAGGCGGCCACGAGCAGGAGGCTCAGCCACATGCCTGACCGGTCGCGTCGTCTGTGATAATGGGTTTGCATGACGTTGTCCAGAATTCCCCAGCAGCAGATGTCTGTTGGTGGTGTGTCGGCTTCACGAAATGTGTATGCCGCTGCGACTTACGCTGGGGCCGCCGCCTCGCTTAACACCCCGTCGGCAAGGTGAACCCGGCGCCAGGCGGGGTTACCCCAGCACTCGCGGCGCACCCGCTCCTCGGCGTCTAGCATGGCATGATAGCGCGTGGTAGGCACGGCGGCGAGCGCGGCTGGCGCACCGTCCTCGACGATCCGCCCATCCTCGACCACTAACACGCGGGGAAAGGTGAGCGTCTCGGCGACATCGTGGGTGATGCAAAGCAGCGTCGCCCCGGCCCAGCGGCTGCGCGCACGGGCGAGGAGGTCGGCCCGTTGGGAGCGGTCGAGGCCACGGAACGGCTCGTCGAGTACCACGAGCCGTGGCTCAGGCTGGCCCATGGCGCGCCCCAGGCGCACCCGCTGCCCCTCGCCCCCCGAGACGAGACCGCCACCTTCGCCCAGGCGGGTTTGCATCCCCGTTGGCAGCCGCTCAAGCAGGTCGAGCAGGTCGGCCTGCTCAAGCACCTGCGGCCTCACGCGCCCATCGGGCTGCCCGTAGGTCAGATTAGCCATCAGTGAGCGGTTCCACAGTTGTACAGCGGGGTCAACCCAGGCCGTAACCCGGCGCAAATCTTGGATCGCAGCGCCCGCAAGGGGCCGCCCATCAATCGTGCATTGCCCCAGCGCCGGGGTGTGCCAACCCAGCAGCACCCCGACCAGGCTCGACTTCCCGGCACCCGATGGCCCAACCACGGCGATCTGTTCGCCGGGCGCGATGCTCAGATTCAGCCCGTCGAGGATGGTGTGCCCGCCGGCCTGCACCATCACATGCTGAAACGTAATCGCGACCCCACGCACGCTGGGTGCGGTGGCGTCGTCGGGGGGCAGGGTCTCGGTCGCAGCGTCCTCATCGGGCGCACCGAGCGGTTCGAGCAGGGTGAGTACACGGGCGCGCAAGCCAGGGTACTGTTGGATCAACAGGATAAGGCTCTGGGCCAACCCCGGCAGGCTTAACGTCCAGTAGAGCAGCAGTGGCACTCGTTCGCTGCTGCCGCCAGACTGGAGAAAACTGATCACTTGGGCGACGGCGAGCGCCACATAAATCAAGTTGGCACCACTCTGGCCGAACGCGCTCATGCGGGCGAGGTCAATGCCCGCCCGCCACCACCGCGACAGAATCTGCTCGTGTTCGCGCTGCATCGAGCGCTCGGCCCCGTGGAGACGCAGGGGTGCCAGCCCGAGCAGGGCGTCGAGGTGGATCTGGCTAATGGCGCCGCTATGGGCCAGCACACGCTGCTCCTGCTCACTCGTGGTCGGCGTTAGGGCCAGCATCAGCAGCGCGAAGGCCGCCGTGAGCAGCAGCGCAAAGATGGTACCGGACGGGTTTAGCCAGATCAGCCCAGCCGTGGTGAGCAGCAGGCGGAAGCCGGTCTGGATGCCGCTCGCCACGATGACGGGTAGCGTGCGAAGAATTCGCAGGCTATGCGCCCGCCTAGCCATGTCGGAGACCAGACGGCTGTGGAAGTAGCGCGAGCCTAAATGGGCGATCTTTTCGAGCAGGGCGACGCGGAGGCGCAACTCTAGGCGTTTGCCAACCAAGCGGGCCAGACCGGCGCTCAGCAGATCGACAGCGCAGAGCGCGACCAGAAAGATGACCAGGGCCACCAGCGCGCCGCCGCGCTGCTCGCCCTGGAGGAACAGTGTGCCCGCTTGGAGCAGACCCTGGAGGAGCAGCGCCTCGGCGGTGACCCCAATTGCGGCAGCGACCATGGCGAGGCTGAGCAACCCTGGGGGCAGCCAGCCATCACGGCCAACCATCTGGAGGATGCGGCGTCCGGGCTGGGGCGGCGGCTCGTTGAGCGCTGCCCGCAAATCCGGGGACAGCTCCGGGGCTTCGCTATCGGGCGGACAGCGCCCACGCACGCGCATAATCACCGCGCCGCGAATAACTACCTGTTCCTCCGCCTCTGCCTCCGCACCGCGCAGATCAGGCGGGCCGGGCCGGGCGAACCAGTAGTCGGATGGGATCAGGTCGTGCGGCAGCTCATCGCCAGTGCGCGCCTGCTCAAGACAGACGGCAATCAACCCCCTGGCCTCGTCGCCGGGGGTCAACCCCCCGGCGCGCACCAGGGCGCTCGCCAGACGGATGGCGGCGTCGAGCGTCGCCAAGCCACGCCAACTCGGCGCGGCGACGGCCTGGGCGATCAGCCCCGCACTGCTGACGGGGTCAATCGCCAGATCCTTCAGCGCCCGACCCCAGATCGCGCACGCCTCGTCGCCCATCGCCCACTCGCGCCAAGCCTCAGCAGGAACCGCCATCTCGTGAATGTAGAGCTCGCGGGCCACATGCGCCCAGCGGCGCCAACGCCGCCCAACGGCGGGATCCATGATCTGCACCCACTGACCGACGCGGCTCCAGATTACAATAAAGTGGGTCACGCCCGAAGGTAGCGTGATCACGGCCAAGGCAGGCAGGGCCGCAGCCTCGTCGCGGGGCAGGAAGTCAATTGGCTGCATGATCTGTTCGGCATCAAGGCCGAGGGCGACCGCGACCTCCTCAATCGTATCAATCGAGGTACCGTCAACACTGGTCTGACACGCCTCGCGGAGGCGCCCATAGCTGACCGTAATGCCGTGGCCGGCCAGAATGGCGGTCAGCGCCGCCGGGCCGCAGTCCATCGCCGAGGTCTGCACCTGCTCGGGCACCAGCCATTGGTGCGGGGCACTCATAGCTGGCCGAATCCGCTGCTGGCGGCGCTTGGGATGGAACTGCCGCGCAGCAACAATTGCAGGGGCGAGAGGGTCTCGATCTCGACCTGCACCTCCGTGGTGGCCCCGGCGGGCAGGGCATCGCCGAGCGCCGCGTAGACCTCTAGCGTATTCGGGGCGAGGTCGCGGGTGTAGGTGTCGGCCACGCGCAGGATGACGGCAGCGAAGATCTGCCGACTGCCCTTGCTCGTAATAATGACCGTCGCAGGTGCGCCGCGATACAGGCGTTCGACCTGTCCAGGGGGACATTGAACCACAAGTGCGCCATCGCGCGTCAGTGTCGCTTGGGCACAGGTGACGTTAAGCGGTATACGGGCGAAGGTAAACCAAACACCCCAGAGGATGAGGATACTGCCAATGACAGCGAGCATGACCGCCGTGGGCAGCATGCCATCGTTACGCAGCACGCGGGTTGAATGCGGGAAGCTGATTGCCATCAGGGGCCTCGTCCTCAATGGTGGTAGGCAGCGGAAGTGCGCTTGGCGCGACCGCGTTATGGCTCGGGCTGGGCAGCGGGGCGATCTTCGTATCGGCGAGCATCAGGATGACTGTGGCGCGCACCTCGTGGTGCTGCTCAGCATCAAGGCGCTTTATGGCGGCGATGGCCTCTTTGCGCCGCCGCCGCTCGGGGGCGAGAAAAAGTTCAGGATCGATATCGAGCAGCCCCCGTCGCACCAGGGCAGCGTGGAGCGCATCGCCGAAGCGGCGTTGCCGCGCCCGGTTGGGCGCGGCCCGCCAGTGCCGCAGCGCCTCGACGGCGGCAACCATGGGCGCGGCGCAACGGGCACGGCTGTACCCAAGACTGTAGATCAGCACCATGGTGGCAATCTCGGCGCGCAGATCCGCATCCTGGTCAAGCTCGTGGCCCCAAAGCCAGACGAGGTCGATCCCAACCTCGGCGGCAAAAGCGCGGGTGGCGCGTTCCCAGCTTGACAGCGCACGAGGCGTCAGCGTGACGACCCATGCGCTAAGCTCGGCGGCGGCAGCAGGGGGCAGTCCGGCGGCGCTGTTGGGCGCAGCTTCGCCGAGCCACAGCGCCAAGCGCTGGCCCCGCGACAGCGGCAGCAGACGCCGCCAGCCAGCGCGGGCGGTGGCGGGGCGGATGGCCGGGGCAGGTGGCGCCGCCCGTCGCCGCCGCCCGCCCCACCACAGCAACACGGACAGAACAAGCACAAGCGCCAGAATGGATACGGCGCTCATGTTACGCCTCGGCGGTGCTAGGGCCGGAAATGCCGCTCTCGCCACGCGACTGCGGCCCCAATGTGGCGGGGATGACCACCTGATCGGGCGGGGTCTCGGCAACGGGTTGGGCCTTGGGGGCAGGACTCAGCACCTTGGCAAGCACCGCGTCGAACGCCTGGGGGTCGCGAGCGGCAAGCTCACGAATGGCCTGGTTGGCAAAAGCGCGGCGCTGGCGCTCGGGGGCAAGCAGCATTTCGGGCGGCGGCGTTGCCATGCCCTGGGCAACGATGGTCGCGTAGAGCTTCGCCCCAAAGGTGCGATTACCCAGACGGTCGGGGGCGGCCAGCCAGTGCTGGAAGGCATGGGCGCGGGCAATATCACTGTGCTGACCAGCGCCCCGCGCATAAGCCAGCGCATAGAAACCGACCGTCTCATCAAGGGCGCGGCGCAGATCGGCGCGCTGGCCTAGCGGGGTGGTATGCAGCCAAGCCTCCTCGATGTCGAGGTTCTGGCAGAAGCTCGCAAGCTGGCTGCGGAAGGCTTTGAGATCGGGCGTCGCTAGCGCATCAAGCCAAGTATGGAAACCAACGGCACCCTCGTCAGCGCCGGGGACAGCGTCCACCAGGCTGACCATCCAACTCTTGAACGTCTGATAGTCGGTGCTGCGGTCGAAGCGCCCGCGCAGCTTGCCCAGCAGTTCGTTCAGGGTGCTGCCGATCTGTTGCGTCGTGCGCCCAGCCGCAGCGCGGGCCTCGCTCACGTTCAGTTGTGGCGCCTTGTCAGCCCGATTGATCACGACCCAGCCAACAGCGGCGATCAGAATAATCCCGAGTACGATAGTCATGACACAGCTCCTTCAACACTTGCGGATCGTCACGCGCGCTTGGTCTCTATCCAGACCACCATGATACACCTTACCCTTGCCATGGTTTCGCGGATCGGCGTAGGGGCTTTCACCTCGGCAGCCCGCCTGCGGTCGGCGTTACGGTCGCCTCGGGCATGATTTCAGCGGTGGAGGTAATGCTGGTGGTCGGATCGCTCAGCAGGTTGCTGTCATTCAACGGCAGAATGTAGGGTGCGTTGTTGGGCACAAGCATCACACGGATATTGGGCGAAAGCTTGTCGATGTAGCGATAGTTCAGCAGGGCGGGGTTCGTTTTTAGCACCGCTGCGATCTGGCGCAGCCCTGCGGACTCGGCCTCGGCCCGCAGCCTAATCGCGTCGGCCTCAGCCTGAGCGCGCGAGCGAACCTCGTCAGCGCGCCCCTCGGCCACCAAACGAATCTGGTCAGCTTCGTGCTTACTCCGTTCGACACCCTCAAGCTCAATCTGCTTGCGCTCGATAGAGGCCGAAAACTCGGGTGAGAAGGCGACGTTGCGGAGCACAAAGCGATCGAGCGCAAAGCCTTTTTCCTGGAAAATTGCACGCAGACTATCATTGATCTGGCGCTCAAGATCCTGGCGCTTGTCGCTGTTGATCTCGCCAACCCGGTAGTTCGAGGTAATGCTCCGCACAATGCCGCGTGTCACGGCCCGCACAAAATCTTCCTGGTAGCGACTCTGCCACTCGATATGGATGCGAACCGCTTGGTCGGGGATCACCTGGTAGATAATCGAACAGTCAATTGACACCTCCTGCCCATCGGCGCTGCGGGCAATGATCGCGTCATTGCCCGTGCGCGAACCCTCAGTCGGAGTGTGTGACATCGTGTAGGTCTGCCAGAAAATCGGGTAGATGTGGGCTTCCTCTAGCAGGGGCGGGAGCCAGTGCAGGCCGGAGCGGAGCGGGCGATCATGGTAGCCGTTCGGGCTGATGAGCGAGACCACGACGCCCACCTCTTGCGGCTGGACAAAGACGAGACTGCGGCCCACCACCGTGAGCGTGATAGCCAACAGGAAGTACAGCGCATTGCGGCCCCGGAAGATCGCCCCAAGCGCACCGCCAAGCCCATCGCTGCGAACTTTGCGAAGGAGGGTACTGATGACAATGATCGCCAGGGCCAACCAGAAACAGATCGTCGCCACATTGAGCATTTGGAGCAGATACATAGCCGTACACCTTTAACCCTACGCATCAGGCTTAAACCCCGCTGGCCAGCGCGTATGCTCATCCCACACGATACCGTTGAGATCGGCGGCGAAGATCTGCTCCTGCGGCCCATCTGTCCCCGTTATGACTGCCGTGGTGCTCAGGGTGGCCCCGCTCAGGTCGGCTCCGCGCAGATCGGCTCCTTTGAGAATGGCCCCACTCAGTTCAGCTTGGTTGAAATTGATGTTCTGGAGAATGGCCCCGCTCAGGTTGCCTGGGCGCTCGCCCGACGCGGCGATCAGTTTGCTGCCGCTGAGATTGGCATTGCTAAGATCGGCCCCCTGGAGCGAGATGAAGGTCAGGGTGGCCTGCTCTAGCCGCACATTACGCAGGTTGGAACCTGTAAAGTAGGCTTGGTCGGCATTGATGCCACGCATATCGGCGCCCGTCATGGTCGTAGAGTCGCAATCGGCGGCGATCAAGTTCGTGCCGACCATCCGCGCATTCGTGAAGTTGGCCCCATAGAGGACGGCAGCACTCAGATTGGCCCCACTCAGGTTTGTTTTGATCAGCGAGGCGCCGTTCAGCTTGGCCCCGCTCAGGTTGACCCCGCTCAGATCCGCCCCATCGAGATTGGCCCCATCGAGCACCGCGTTCGCGAGCAGCACGCCGACGAGGCTCACCCCACTCAGATTCACGCCGATGAGTCTGGCTTGGCTCAGGTTGGCCGCACTCAGCGTAACATTGATCAGGTTGACCCGCGAGAGATCGACCTCCTGCATTTCGGCACCGGACAGATTGGCCCCCTCTAGCTGCGTACCGACGAGGATCGCGCGCTGGAGCCTTGCCCCGCGCAGGTTGGCCCCACGTAGATCGGTGCCTGCAAGGTTGGCCTGCATGAGTGAGGCGCTGGAGAGATCGACGCCGCGCAAGTTAGACCCGGTCAGGTCGGCCCCACGCAGATCGGCATCGCGCAGCGATAGACCCGTCAGGTTCATCTCACTCAGGTCACGCCGCGCGAAGATGGCCCCGCTACAGTCCGGCGCACAACTTAGGCCAAACTGCGTACAGCCGCTGAGACTGAGGACAAGGATTGCAACGGCCCAGAGACTGGTAAGGCGTAGCGCTAAGCCAAGCCTGTTGGGGCGACGGCTGCGCTGTGGTGTACGATCCATCATGGCGCTAAGGCTCCATCACCGCCGAGTCAGGCGGGGTGTAGCCAGTCGGCCAGAGCGTGGCACTGTTGTAGTGTGCGCCGCTCATGTCAGTGTCCACCTCAAGGGCCTCGCGCTGAATCGTGCTCAGGACAGTGACCCGATCATCCATCGCCACATCGCCCAGATCGAAGGGTTCTTCACGCACTAAGACCGCCCCGCGCAGATCGGCCCCGCGCAAATCAGCCCCGCCAAGTCTCGCCCCGATCAGATAGACCCCGCGCAAGGTTGCCCCGCGCAGATCGGCCCCGCTGAGGTTGGCACCAAAAATCAGCGCCCCACTAAAATTGGCGCCCTGTAGGCTGGCCCCGCTCAGGTCAATCAGGTTCATCCAGATCCCGCTGGCATTGCTGTTGTCGAGTATGGCCCCGCGCAGGTCGGCTGCGCTAAGGTAGCCGCCGCGCAGGTCGGCCCCGGCCAGTTGGGCCGCCCGCATCCGCGCCCCGCGCATGTCGAAATACTGACCGCCGCTCGTCGTCATGCGTAGCCCAGTCAGGTCGGCATCGCTGAGGTTGATCGACCGCACCCCGGCATTCGTCATCGAGGTGCCAACGAGGCTGGCCTTACTCAGATCGGCACCGGCAATCCTCGCGCCGTCAAGCCGCGCCTGGTTGAGGTTGGCCCCGCGCATATCGGACGCGCTAATGATCACGTCGCGCAGATCCGCCTCATTCAAGTGGATGTCGCGCATATTGGCCCCGCTCAGGTCGGCCCCGCGCAGGTTGGCCCCGCGCAGGTCGCTACGACTGAGGTTTGCGCTCGTGAGATTGGCCCCGGCCAGGTTGATGTTGCGAAGATCGAGATTGGACAGGTCAGCACCCACGCAGATCGGTGGGCAGCCCTGCGGCAAGCTCGAGCTACAGCCGCCCAGCGCCATTGCCACGACAACAAGCGGCGTCAAGGCAGCAGAACGCACCGATATGGGCGGCGGCCACCGCAAGCAGGGCTTGCGAATGGAGCGTTGACGCGGCGACTGTGACAACATCGGTGGGGACTCCTACGGGTGGGCGATGAGAATCATGGCCGGGGCGCGGCGTAGCGCACAGGTCATCGCCAGATCGAGCGTCGCGGGGTCGAGCGCGCCAAAGCTTTCATCTAAAATAATCAGCGGCGCACCCTGGAGCAGGGCGCGGGCCAAGAATAGGCGGCTGCGCTCGCCATGTGAGATCTGCCAGCCGGTCTCGCCGACCTGTTGCAGCATGCCTGCGGGCATCCGCTCGATCAGCCCGCCCAGCCCCAACTCGCGACAGATCTCCTCGGCCTCGGCCATATCCTTGGGCGAGGCCGGCCAGCGCCGACCCATCAAGAGATTGAAGGCGAACGTGCCTCTGAAGACGTGATTCTCGTGGAACTGCGGCACCATCGAGACCCGTTGCCGCCAGCCAGCGACCCCCAGACTCGGCTGGTCGAATCCATCGAGCAGCAGCAGACCGGCCTCGGGCTGGCGTAGGCCAGCGAGCACAGCCGCCAGGGTGGACTTCCCCCCGCCTGAGGGGCCTTCGAGCAGCACGCGGTCGCCGACGGCGATCCGCAGATTACAGCCGCGCAGGGCTGGCTCGGCCCCTGTCCGGTAGCGATAGACCAGGCCGCGCGCCATAAGCAGCGCCTGCCCTGACTCATGATTGTCGGCGGGGGCGACAAAGGCCGGTGCCCCACCGCGCTGGGCCGCACCCGAGCGTAACAACGGGCTAATCTGCCACCAAGCCGTGAATGAGGTGGCGATGGTGTTTCCGGATCGGGCCAGTGTGTCAAAGCCCTGCTGAGCCAGAATAATGCCGCCCAAGCTGATCGCCAAGGCCGTAGGTTCGGCCCCGGCAAGAATAGCGGGGGCTAGAGCCGCCATGGCGATAATCGTCCATGTGCGCGGCACCGCTGCCAGCGCCGCCCCCGTCCAGTCAAGGCCAGACGAGATCCGCAGGTAGCTAGACAAGGCGCGATCTTCGGCCTCGTGCCAGCGGGCACGATCTTCCTGCACCAGACGGGTGCGATGGCCGACCATCGCCTCGACCAGTTCATTGGTCATGCTCCGGTGAACGGCGAACCAGCGCCAGTTGTGGTACACAAGGCCCAGCAACAAACTCACGATCAGCGCCAGCCAAACACCCAGGAGGAGCACATTCAGCGCCCCGCCTGCACCATAGGCCAGCACAAAGGCCGCGCCGCCGATCTGGGCCAGCCCCGTAAGCGCCGCAAGGACACCGAGCGCTGCCCGTGCGTCAAAGGTCTCGGCGTCGATCACGAGGCCGAGGAACATCCCGACCCCTTGATGGCGCACGGCATCCGGGCTGAGGCTGAAAGCCCCGGCCAGCAGCCGCAACTTGATCGTCGCGCTGAACAGCAGCTCTAGCCGACTCTCGGCCATGTTCAGCCAGAGTTGCACAGGAATAGTCGTGAAGAGCAGCAACGCCCACGCGCTCACTCTGGCCCAGGTGAAGACCCCGCTCAGCGCCTCGCGCCCGAGCAGCGCCCAGGACAGGATGACCAACATCTGAAGGAGCAGGATCAGGAAACCGACCCCAAGCATCGATCGCGTGATCCGAAAATGGCGCGTGTAGGTACCCATCGACGCGGCCAGCAGTGGGCGCAGCAACCAACCCGCCATGATCGACTGATTGGCTAGATGCTCACGCAGGAGTGCCCGTCCGGCCATGGCACGGCGCGCCTCGTGTACGCCAGCCCGCTGAAGCAAGCGCTCGATCTGGCTGAGCATGGGGGCCGCGCTATCGGCTTGGAGTGCCGCAACAACCTGCGCCGGAGCGACCCGCACGAGGCTACGCTCAGGGCTGATTAGCACCGCTCGACGCGCACAACGGAGCAGCACCAGAAAGCGCTCGCCGCCAGAATCAGCGCTAGGCAGGCGCAGCAGCGCCGGCCCTCCACCCTGTACCAGCGCCGCCAAATCCTCAAAGCCACAACGCACCGGCTCAGCCTCGATCCCCAGGCGTGCGGCCACCGCCTCGACCCAGCGTGCGCGGGCGACACCGGACGGCGCGGCCACCACGGGGTCGTTACCACCACCACCGAGCAAGCCCGCCTGACGCGCCAACACCTCCAACGCCTCAGCGAGATGCTCACCCGGCCATGCCAGCCTGGCAAGGTCGGGAACCCCTGTGCGAGGAAGCGCACCCCTGATTGGCTGGTCGGCGATGGTCATGATCCTTCCCTGTGCGACCGCTGGCTAGTAGCGAACCACGTCATCTGGCGCGTACGAACGGTCGTTATCTGCGGGCGTGGTAAAGGCCAGCGTCGGCACCTTTAGCAATGCCGACGCCGCCTCACGAGTGGTTAGTTCCGCTCAGGGGCCTCTTCACCCCACCAGCCACCGGCCTTCACCTTTGTCTTGACCTTCATAGACTGCTCCTTGTGCTTGTGCTGCGGAAACACCCACGTCATCCGGCGCGTACGAACGGTCGTTATCTGCGGGCGTGGTAAAGGCCAGCGTCGGCACCTTTAGCAATGCCGACGCCGCCTCACGAGTGGCTACCACTCAGGAGCCTCATCACCCCAACCACCACCAGCCTTCACCTTCGTCTTGACCTTCATGGACTGCTCCTTGTGCTTGTCTTCAGAAACACCTATGTCAGCCTCTTGCGAGGACAGACCGTGAGTAGGGGGCAACCCAAGTTGCCGAGCACATCTGGGGGCGACTCTCTTCTACCTGACCAACCTTGTCGCGACCAGACGCGGTGAGATACAGATGAGCCGAACGAGGAGCTTGATCCGTAGCAGGTAAGCAGCTTGGCTGAGTACGTCCATAGGGAGGTAATCCTTACACTACCATCACTACGACCATCTCCTGACACACAGCATTATAACAGCCCTCGCTTAAAATGCAGTCACCGCCACGCCCCACTTCAGGTTTCAAGGCTGTCATAGCTTGAGATGACAGCAGATCCGCCGCCCGGTCACGAGTTCCTGCCAGGGGGGCGACTCTTCGTCGCAGATGGGGCCAAGATGGTGCGGGCAGCGCCGCTGGAACGGACACCCCCGCGCAGGCGGGGCGGGGTCGGCGCGGTCGCGGGCGAGCATAGGTCGGGTCGCCGCCGCAAGCACCCCGGTCGCGCCAAGCAACGTTGCAGTATACGGGTGCCACGGCGGTTCCGCGAGGCCAGCCACGGGGCCAACCTCGCATAGACGCCCATGGTACAGCACCGCCACCCGGTCGGCAATCGCCCGTACCACCGCTAGGTTGTGGGTAATAAAAAGGTAGGCGACCCGTTGCTCAGCTTGAAGCGCGTTGAGCAACTCCAGCACCGCAGATTGCACCGAGACATCCAGGGCCGAGATAACCTCGTCGCACAGCACCAGCTCAGGCTCGGCGGCAAAGGCACGCGCAATCGCCACCCGCTGCTTCTCGCCGCCCGAAAGCTGTCCAGGAAACCGCTCCAGGTAGTAGGGGGCCAGCCGTACGCGCTCCAGCAGCGCACCGGCACGCTCACGGCAGCGGGCCGACGTCAGCCCGAAATAGAGGCGCAGCGGTTGGGCCAGGATCTGGGCAATCGTCTGGCGCGGGTTGAGTGAGGCGTCAGGGTTCTGAAAGACGATCTGGATCGCACGGCGCACCTCGTGCGGGCGCTGGTCAACGCTACGCATAAGATCCGTTGCGCCAAAGCTCATGCGCCCGGCCTCCACTGCCTTCAGCCCGGCGATTGCCCGCAGCAACGTGGTCTTGCCGCTGCCACTCTCACCAACCAGGGCGAGTGTCTCGCCCCGGTGGACAACGAGTGAAAGATTGTCTACGGTGGCGGGAGCCGCCGGGATGCGCCGTACGCGCTCGATCAAACTAGGACGCGCATAGCTCACGCGCACCTCGTGTAACACCAGCAGCGGCTCGTGCGTAGCGGTTTGGCTGGATGGCGGCAAGGCTGGTGGCCCTGCCCCGTTGGCTCGGGCGCTGCTGCGTACCGTCGCCACATGCTGCGCGTGGTGACAGCGCACAAGGTGGATCGACGCAGCGGGGACGGTGCCCGGCAGCAACGGTTCTGCCAGACCGAGGGGGCCAGCGCTTGGCCCAAGCGGGGGCGCGTGCGCGTGGCATTGGCGGGTGACAAAGCTACAGCGCGGCGCAAAGGCACAGGTGGGCGAGATCTCGTGGAGCGCTGGGGGCTGGCCGGGGATCGGCGCGGGCAAGCGCTGCCCTGAGACGTGCGGAAGTGCGGCGAGCAGACCGCTGGTGTAGGGGTGGTTTGGGTCGGCAAAGAGCATGGCAACCGGGGCAACCTCGACCAATTCGCCCGCATACATCACCGCCACGCGGGCGCTCACCTGGGCGACCACCTCCAGATCATGGCTGATATAGAGCATCCCGGTGCCCTGCTCACGGGTGATCGTCTGCAACAACTGAAGCACATGGGCCTGGGTGATCACATCCAGACCTGTGGTCGGCTCGTCCAGGATGAGCCAAGCCGGTCGGCGTACCAGGGCCATCGCCAGCACCACCCGCTGCTGCTGTCCACCCGAGAGTTCGTGCGGGTAGCGGCGCAGCAGCGCCGCCGCTTGCGGCAGGCGCAGACGCTCGAACAGATCAAGCACTTGGCGCTGCGCTGCAACTAGATCCATGCCCAGATGGAGAGTCAACGCCTCCGTCGCCTGGGCACCGAGGCGCATGGTGGGGGTAAGCGCCTGGCTGGCATTTTGCGGCACGAACGCCACCTGTTGGCCCCGGAGCCGCGCTAGGGCACCGCGCTCAAGCTGAAAGACATCGGCGCCGCCGACCAGCACTCGTCCACCGAGCAGCGCATTCCCACTCCGCAGGTGGCCGAGCAGCGCCATCCCCAACGTGCTTTTGCCGCAGCCCGACTCGCCGACCAGCCCCAGGGTTTCGCCCGCGCCTAACGTCAGCGAGACCGCCCGCACCACTGGGAGTACCTGACCACTCTGGGTGCGGTAGCCCAGGCTGAGTTGGTCGATCTGGAGGCTACACGCATTCACACTGTAATCCCATCCACACGATCTAGGCCAATCGCCTTGGCAAGGACACCGACGAACAGGTTTATGCCGATGATCAGCGAGCCAATTGCGGCACTGGGAAAGAGGGTCGCCCAGGGTGCGATGCCGAAGGTGCTGCGGTTCTGGGCGATCATGACGCCCCAGTCGGGGGTGGGCGGGGCAACCCCAAACCCCAGAAAGGAGAGGGCGCTAAACGCGAGCAGCATCCACGACCAGCGCAGGGCGCCCTCGACCAGCAGCATATCCAGCACATTGGGCAGTAATTCGCGCAGCACAATCGTGTGCTGGTGTTCGCCGCGCGCGCGCGCGGCCAAGACAAAATCCTGCGCCACCAGCGTCAGCGTGGCTGTACGGGCGATCCGGATCACCCCAACGCCGTAGAGAAACCCCAGCGCCAAGATGAGTACCACGTGGTCGGTGCCGACGATCCCAGCGATCAGAAGCAGGAAGATGGTCTCGGGAATGGCGAGCATGGCGTCAACCAACCGCATCAGCGCCTCGTCCAGCCACCCCCCCACCAAGCCGAGGACCATCCCAAGCAAGCCACCCCAGGCTACGGCCAGCCCGATGCCCGCCAGCGTGATCAGCAAGGCAACCCGTCCACCCAGCAAGGTGCGGGTGAACACATCGCGCCCAAGGTTGTCGGTGCCGAAAAGATGCGCGGCTGACGGTGGGGCGAAGGCCGCGCCGCCAGCAAACGCGACAGGGTCGTAGGGTACCACCAGCGGCGACAGCGCGGCCAGCAGCAGATGCACCGCCAGGAACAGCAGCCCGAGCATCCCCGACGGCGAGCGGTGCAGATGCCACCAGATCTCCGCATACGGCGTGAGCGCTGCCGTATACCTATCGGCTGTTGGTTGCGCTGAAATGAGGTGCCTACCTTAAAAAGATGCTGCTGCCCTTAGCCAAGGTTCGTGGATACGTTCCCGTTTGGGCACACACAGCGCTTGTTGATGCGTTCGGCCTGAAACCTGAAACCCGACACCTGAAACCTTGGCTTAGCGCATACGCAACGTTCGTAGCTGTGGGTTCAGCGCCAGCGTGAGCAGGTCGGCCAGCAGGTTGATCAGCAGATGACACCCTGCCAGCACCAGGACAATCGCTTGCACCATCGGCAGATCGCGATCTTGAATGGCGTTCAGCGCCAGGGTGCCGATGCCGGGATAGTTGAAGACCGCCTCGACCACCACCAGATTGCCGATGATCCAGGCGATGATCATGGCCGAAGCGGTGACCACGGGCGCCAGCGCTCCCGGTAAGGCGTGCCACAAGAGTACCCGCAGCGGCGGGAGACCCTTCAGCCGGGCCATTTGCACATGCTCGCTACGCAGCGCATCAATGATGCTGGTACGCATAAGGCTGAGCAAGTAGCCGCTCAACATCAGCGTCAGGGTGGCGGTCGGCAACACGGTGTAGGGCAGCAACTCGGCCAGTGGCGCGGCGGCATCGACAAGCGTGACGGCAGGCAGCAGCGTGAAGTGGAGGCTAAAGCTGAAGATCAGCAGCGTGCCGATCACAAACTCGGGCAGGCTAATGCTAAAGAGCGCGAGCAGCGAGAGCAGCAGATCGGGCCAACGATCACGGGTGAGACCGGCCAGCACGCCGAGCAGCAGTGCCAGCGGCACACTGATCAGCGTGGCGAGCAGTCCGAGCAGCAGGCTGTTCCGCAGGCGTACCCAGAGGAACGTGGCAACCGGCGCCCGTCGCGCCAGCGACGTGCCGAAATCACCCCGCAGCACCCCGCTCGTCCAAGCCGCAAACCGTACCACGGCGGGCCGGTCGAGGCCCAGGCGCTCGCGCAGTTGCGCCGTGCGCGCAGGTGTCGCCGTGCGCCCAAGATAGGCCGTTGCCGCATCGCCGGGCAGCAGCTCGAGCAGCACAAAGATCACCACGGCCACCAGGGCAAAGACCAGCAACGACCAGAGTAAGCGCTGGAGAACCAGGGTCAGCATAAGTTCGACCATCTAGCGCTACTTCGCGGCAAGCGTCACCAGATCCCAGCGCATGTCAATGTAAGGAACCGTCTGGAGTCCTGCGACACGACGACTAAAGCTAAACTCCTCATTGGCATGAAATGGAATGATCGTACCGTCTTGCTCAAGCAGGTATTGCTGGGCTTGCTGGTAACGCTGGCTGCGTTGCTGCGGGTCAAGCGTTGCCCGTGCCTCGGCCAGGAGTTGCTCAAACGCTGGATCATCAAACTTCGAGACGTTGTAGCCCCCCCCTTTACCATAGAACAGATGGAGCGAGAGGTCAGCCGGATACTGATATTCGCCGTCGATCACAAAAGGCTCAACCCCATAGGTTTCGGTCCAGTAGCTGTCGGCGGGCACCTGCTTGATCGTCACCCTGACCCCAGCCAGCGCCGCCTGCTGCTGGTAGACCTCGGCCAGCGGAGTCATGCCGCTCAAGCTATCAGAGGTGAAGAGCGTGAGGTCTAGCCCATTGGGGTACCCCGCCTCGGCCAACAGCTTTCGGGCCTGGGCAAGATCCTGGGGGCAACTGCCCTGCCAGCGATACGGGTCACCAGACCAGACCGTGGTATCACACGCGATGCTGCCCATGCCTTGCTGCACCAGCGTGAGTATCTGCTGACGGTCAACCAGCAGCCGGAGCGCCCGCCGCACACGCACATCATTAAAGGGTGGCGTGTCGGTACGCATCGTAAGGCTATACCAGATCCCGCCGGGAAAGGTCTGCACCACAAAGGCCGGATTGTCCTTGAGCGCCGTTAGTTGCTGCGGCGACGTTTCCAGCAAGACATCAATCTGGCCGGCCTGGAGCGCCTGGAAGCGCGCATCCGCATCAGCGATGCCGATAAGCTCGATGGCGTCGAGTTTCGGTGCGCCGCGCCAAGATTTGGCGTAGGCCGTCATACGTGTGGTGCCGGTCGGGTTAAGCTGGGCAAGCTGAAAGGCGCCCGTGCCGATCCCAGTCTGGGCAATGCTCGCGCTACTCTCGGCTGGAATGATCGCGGCCCGATAAATGGTGAAAAGTACGGGCAACTCGGCGTGAGGCTGGGCCAGCGTGAACACCACCGTACGCGGGTCAGGCGTTTCAATCTGCTTGATGATCTGATAGATACCGGCTAGGCCAGCCTCTTGCGCCGGGTCAAGCAGGCGCTTGATGGAGTAGGCCACATCGGCGGAGGTGAAGGGCGCGCTGTTGTGAAAGGTCACGCCCTCGCGCAGGGTAAAAGTCCAGACCGTCGCATCCGCGTTGGCGCTCCATGCGGTGGCCAGCTCGGGAACGAGCTTGCCCGTGGCATCAAGCCGTACCAGCCGGTCGTAGAGGATGTTCACCGCGTCTAGAAACGGCACCGCCGAGAGCGGGTCGATGCTTTCCGCGCCGCCCCACCAGAGTCCATAAGCTACGCGCAGCGTGCCGCCGGTAGCTGCCGGGGTGGCGGTGGTGGCTGGGGCGGTGGTGGCTGGGGCGGTGGTGGCTGAACCGCAGGCCACCAGGAGGGTTGTCAGTACTAGGCAGGCGACCATCCGTACGCTCGGTATCACGCTATGGCTCCTCATTACGCTTCCTGATCATGTGGCGTAAGCACAGACAGCGCTACGCGCTCCTGCTGCGCCTCTTCCTTCAGTTGGTAAAGCAGCAAGGGGAGAAACGCATTGCCGAGGCTGCCAACCAAGCTAACATTGTAAAGCATCACGGCGGTCACCAGCCCCCACTTGAGCAGGTAGACCCCGCCGATGCAGATAACACTCGGCACGGTGGCGAGCAGCAGATTGTTCCGCATATTGAGCTTGAACTCAGCCCCGAGATCCAACAGGGCTGGCAGGTGACGCAAGTTGCCCGCCATCAGCACGACCTGGGCCGTATCAGTCGCGGCGGTCGAGGCACCCCGCAGCGAGACAGAGAGGTCGGCTTGTTTGAGCGCAATCGAGTCGTTGATGCCGTCGCCCACAAAGCAGACGACCCGCCCCTCACGCTGAATCTGCTGCACCAGCGCAGACTTCGCCTGGGGCAGCACCCCGGCAACATAGTGTGCAATCCCAAGGCTCTGGGCCAGTTGACGTGTCGGCTGCTCGTGGTCGCCCGAGATGATATAGAGCTTGAGGTTGCGCTGCTGAAGCTGCCGCACGACGCCAGCGGCTTCGGGGCGGAGCGTGGGGTGGAGTTCGATGGCGCCCACGAGGTGTTGATCGAGCGCCACCAGCACCAGCGAATAGCCCTGATCGTGGCAGGTGGCCTGAACTTGCCGGACGGCCTCGGGCAGCGCCACGTGTTCAAGGGCCATAAAGCGTTCACTGCCGACCCGGATCACCCGCTCGTTTAGCACCACCTCAATGCCATAGCCAACCCGGTAGTGGGCATCATCAATCTGAGGCAGCACCAGCCCACGCTCACGCGCTGCCTGGAGAATCGCCCGCGCAATGGGGTGGCTCTGGCGGTACTCTGCGGCGGCAGCCCAGGTGAGCAGGGTCGTCTCATCAAGATCCTGGTAGGTGTGAATCGCACCGACGTGCGGCTGCTCTAGAGTGAGCGTCCCGGTTTTGTCGAAGATCACCGTATCAATGCGGTGGAGCCGTTCCATCGCGGATCCATCTTTGATCAGCATGCCGCGCTTCGCCGCAATCTGAATCAGGTTGAGCATACTCATCGGCCCACTGAAGCGCAGGTTATACCCGAAGCTTGATTCAAGCAGCGCCAGGGCGCGATTCGCACCCATGAACGGCAAAGAGAGCAGCCCCATCGCCAGCGTGAGGGGAATAAAGCGCTCAACCAGCGCAACCCCGTGGGCCTCAATCGTCTGTTTGAACTCAGCGGTCTGGTTAAGGATCTGCCCAATCTGGGCGGCAGTTGTCTCGTTACCGGCCCGCTCGACCCGCAGCACAATTTTGCCGGACAACACCAGGGTCGGAGCCAGCACCGCATCGCCGCTGGTCTTCTCAACCGGGCGGGCCTCACCCGTAAGGAGATGCTCGTCAATCGCGGCCCGCCCCTCGATGATGCAGCCATCAACTGGGATGGTCTCACCGGCGTTGACCGTGATCAGATCGCCTATCTGCACCGCCTCAAACGGCAGTTCACACTCGACCCCAGCCACCACCACCCAGACCGAGCGCGGCTGCTGTCCAAACACATCGATCATCCCCTTGCGCGACTGCGCTTCGGCTTTGACCAGCGCTCGTTCGGCAACGTAGTAGAGCGTACCCGCCAGCGAAGAGACAAAAAAGAAACCGGCCAACAGCTCGCCGCCCACAATGATCGCCTCAAAGGAGCGGAGCAACCGGTACTGTTTGGTCTGAAACGCTGTATAGACATGCACGACGATATCGAGATAGATATAGCCAAGCAGCGGGACGCTGAGCACAATCAGCGGTGAATGAAAGATGGTGGCAACGGAGGTGATACCCAACGTGACCAGCGACACTTGAAAGTAGTGGGTTTCCTTTTGTTCCTGTAGGCTCAACCCCGGATCTTCGCCGGTCAGTGCGGTAAGTTGCTCACGGCGGGTATCCTGGAGCAGCGCGGGTCGCTTCAGGGTCGTCAGTTTGGCCCACAGCCCGGACGCTGGTGCAACGGGCTGTGCATGGCTGAGCGTCTGCGCGGCACTGGTGGCAGAAACAGCGCTCTGCGGTGCGGCGAGGATCATGCCAAGCGACGGCTTGGCTTGGCGACGATAGCAGGAGTAGGTCTGTGCGCCGCCGTAGATCAGACCGCCGACAATGAGGGTTCCGAGCAGTGCCATAGCGTGGGGTGTTTCTGCAGGGGTGTGTCCACACCCGCAGTATGCCATTAGAACACGGTTTAGGCAACATCCATGCCACTGCGCTCAGACGCGAAACATGGGCTGGCATCATGCGCGGGTAGTGCCGCGAACGCTGGCGGGTTCAGTTGCTCCTGCCGCCACAGCGTAACGTTGCAACCGCCATGTCTTACCGCCCGCTTGCCTTGCGATTTGCAGTGGCGCATGTTATGATCGGCTCGATGCACAGCCCACGCCTTGTATTAGCCTCAGCTTCGCCCCGCCGCCACGAACTGCTCGCGGCGCTGGACGCAACCTTCAGCGTGCTGGCAACCGACGCCGAGACGACGGAGCTTGCTACGCCGTCTGCCATACAAGCCGCGCTGCCATCGGTCGCCCTCCCACTCGGCCAGCACCCGACCCTCCTGGCTTGGCGCAAAGCCTCGACCGTCGCCGCCTTGGCCCCCGATGCGGTGGTGTTGGGTGCCGACACCATTGTGGTGCTGGAGGGCGCGGTGTTGAATAAGCCAACAGACGCCGCCGATGCCCGGGCCATGCTTGGTAGCCTAGCGGGGCGCACGCACCGCGTCTACACCGGGCTATGCGTGATCCTGCCAGCGACAGACGGGGCCGCCACGGGGCGCACGTTGCTTGATCTCGCGACGGCAGAGGTAACGCTGCACGCCGTTGACGCGGCGGAGATTGCCGCCTATGTTGCGACCGGCGAGCCACTTGATAAGGCCGGCGCGTATGGGGTGCAGGGGCTCGGTGGACGCTTGGTACAGGCAGTGCGCGGCAGCTACACCGCTGTGGTGGGCTTGCCGCTGGTTCTCGTCCATGGTCTGCTGACCGCCGCAGGCATTCGCGGGCTCGCTGATCCCACAACCACGTATCAGCGCTGGCTGCAAAGTCAGGGAAAGGAGCCTCTGCCATGGCCCCCCACGCTTCCATAAAACTGCTGATTGTGGATGATCACCCGCTGTTCCGGCAGGGGGTACGCTGGGCCTTGGCTGGCGAAGATGATATTCACATCGTCGGCGAGGCAGCGACCGGCGAGGCGGCCATGACGTGGCTCGCGACCGCCTTGTCGGCCCAAGAGCCGAATGTGATGCTGGTGGATCTGAATCTGCCTGGGATCAGCGGGCTTGATGTGACCCGGCAGGTGCGCCGTCAGTACCCGAGCTTGGGCGTGGTGATGCTCAGCATGCACGAGAGCGATGAGCAGGCGTTCAATGCGCTGCGGGCGGGCGCGGCAGCCTATCGCTCAAAGGATGTGAAGCCTCAGGCGCTGGTCGAGATCCTGCGGCGGGTGGCCCACGGTGAGTATGTGATTAATGATGTGGTGCTCGAGGAACCGCGTGTGGCGAGCCGGGTGCTGACGCAGTTCCGCAGCTTGCCCGAGACGACCTCGTTTGCCTCTGATGCCTTGGACATGCCGATCTTCACGCCGCTGAGCGACCGCGAGATCGAAGTGCTGGAGCGCATCGCTTCGGGCGGGAGCAACAAAGAGATCGCCGACTCGCTCGGGATTAGCACGCAGACGGTGAAGAACCACATCTCGTCGATCTTACGCAAGCTCTCGCTGAACGACCGCACCCAGGCGGTGCTGTTCGCCCTGCGGCGCGGCTGGATCGAGACGCCGACCGAGGTTCGACATAGCACAGGCGAGCCGGTGGATGACGAGTGAGCAGGGCGGCGCTTAGCCTGCCTCCTTGGACATCACCACGATAAAGTGTCGCCCGTACTCAACGAACGATAGCCCGAAGGGCACCATCGCCACGTAGAGCGCGGGCTTGCCTGTGCGTGGGCCATCGGCGAGATAGAGCAGGGCCGCTGCGGTGAGCAGGGCCGTGGTCAGCTTGCCCGTACTTGCGGCGGGGGTGATGTGGGCGCGGCGACTGAGGACGACAAAGGCAGCCGACAAGATGCCGATGTCGCGGAAGAGGATGAGGCCCGTGGCCCACCAGGGGAAGCCACGGGTCTGGGCGAGGATGACGGCAGAACCGTCGATCAGGAGCTTGTCGGCAATGGGGTCGAGCAGCTCGCCAAGGCGTGAGACTTCGCCACGCGAGCGAGCGATGGGCCCGTCAATGGCGTCGGTGAACATCGCCAGCGCCAAGTAGGTAAGGGCGGCGCGGCGCTGCCCAGGCCGCCGCAGATGGGCCAAGGTCAGCGGCACAAGGACCAGGCGGCTCAGCGTGAGCAAGTTCGAGGGATAGAGCAGTTCGTGCGGCTCGACCAGATCGCGCAGGCGCATAGAGATCTCCCGAGCGGCACCGGGGGCATTGTGCCCCCGGTGCCGCTCGCTTCTACAGCATTGACGCGGGCGGCGGGGAATAGCCAGTGCCGTAGCCCGTAGGCTGATTGAGCTGGATGAGCTTCTGACCGAGCAGGTGGCCGAAGACCGCCTGGCTGTAGGGGTAGGTGAAGAGGAAGCCGATGACGATCATGCTGCCCGCGCTGGCGACGACGCTACAGAGCAGGTAGAGCAGGAAGAGGATGAGCCAACCGGCCATGTCGGCGCGCACGAGGCTAAACACCTCGCCGACGCGAAAGGCGGCACCGAGGCTGCCGGTCTGGAGGTAGCGGGCTGTTGCGGCGAGCACGAGGGGCTGGAGCGCTAGGCCCGCCAGGATGACGAGGGGCAAGAAGCAGAAGAATGAGCCACCCAGCACCGCCACCAGCGCATTCTCGTTGCGCGCAGAGGCGCCGCCAAGCCCTGCGGCGATACATACGAAGAGGAGGCTGAGAATGAGCAGGGGCAGCATGTAGACGAGGCCGATCAGGAAGCTGCTGAAGCCGAGGCTCAGCTTGGTGCCAATGTCATTCCACTTCGGCAGTGGGCGTGGGTTGCCCGCCGCCACGTTGCGTGCAGTTTCTAGCATGTAGCCCATGAGGATGAGGATGGCGAAGATGTTGACGATGGGGACGAAGAAAAGGATCGTGATCAGGCCAGCGACAAGGATACTGGTAAGCCACTGCTCGTCATCAAACACGAATGAGAACGCTTTGCCAATGTCCATCGTACAGCTCCTTTGTGATCTTATAGCCCTCTCCCCCCAGCCCCGCATTCTGGTGAGAAATCTCCCCTCTCCCCTTGTGGGAGAGGGGCCGGGGGAGCGGGTCGGACGGCGGCAAACGGCACATGCGGTTGCCTAATGCCGGATCTACGCTGATGCACGCCCCAAGGTTGCGAGGCTTGGCCTCAGCCCCTCACGCTGGTTCGCCAAGCAGATAGCGGCGGGTCAAGTCGAGGGCCAGGGTGCCGACGAACTCCCACCCCTCGGGCTGGCGCAGGTCGTAGTAGCGCGTGACTTGGCGGCTGCCTTCGGGGGTGACGAGGGCGACACTGATCGCGGTGAAGCCGCTTGCGGCGGGCGCGCTGGCCGCCTGCGCGGCGAGGCCCAAGTCAGCGCGCCAGCGGTCGGCGGTGCTGATGGCACCCGCGTGGGCGAGCGCGGCGGCAGCATGCTCGTCGGTGGGCCGGTCGAGCGGGTGGATCATGACGCCGCGTAGGCGCTCGGTGCCGCCGGTGGTGGCGGCAAGCGCTTGGAAGATCGGGGCTGCGCTGGTGCCCTCGTAGAGCGCGATGCTGCGCCCCTGCTCGGCGAGCAGGCGGACGACAGCGGCGGCGAGCGGCTCATCGCCGATGATGTGTTGGCCCAGACGCTCGCGGATGGTGGCCTCGACGGTGGCAACCAGCGCCTCGGCCTCGGCCTGCGCGGCGGCCTTCGCGCCGATACGCAGCTCGTACCGGGCCTGCTTCGCCGAAATGCCGACGGTTGGGTTGGCCTGAAGCATCAGGTCGGCGATCAGTTCGCCAATCACGCTTTCGCTCAAGCCGGTGGCGTGCAGGGTCTTGATCAGAATCACGTCGCTGACGCCGCGCTCGTCGCGCAAGTAGGGCAGCACGGCGGTCGTGAAGAGAAAGCGCATCTCGTAGGGGACACCGGGAAGGACGATGACAGTGCCGGTCTGATCTTCGACGATGAACGCGGGTGCGGTGCCACGCGGGTTCTCGATAGGGCGGGCACCCGCCGGGATGTAGGCTTGGCGCCGGTTGCTCTCGCTCATCGGGCGGCGAAAGGCGGCGAAGCGGGCGGCGATCTGCTCAAGCAGCTCGGGGCGAAATTCAAGCGGGCGACCAAGGGCAAGCGCGACGGCCTCGCGGGTGACATCATCAAGAGTCGGGCCAAGACCACCGGTGCAGATGACGAGTTCGGCGCGGGCAAGCGCCTCGCGGATGGTGGCGGCGATGCGCTCGGTGTTATCGCCGACGACGCTTTTGCGAAAGAGGTTCACGCCAGCGGCGGCGAGTTGCCCCGCCAGGTAGGCGCTGTTGGTGTCAACGGTCGCGCCGAGCAGGAGCTCGGAGCCAATGGCGATGATTTCTGCGTCCATAGGTTCAGGTACCGGGTTTCAGCTTTCAGCCCGCAGCAGAAAGCTGTGCGTGGGCCAAAACGGTAAAGGAAGCGAACATTTTAACGATCCCAGAATCATGTCATTATGGCCCTGCCGCCGCCG
>CAIWXH010000576.1 GCA_903916565.1 uncultured Oscillochloris sp.
AGGGGCGCTGGAGCCAGATTGGGCGCAAGCCTTCGCCCAGCGCGGCGCCACCCTGATCGCGGGCACCGGCTACCAGTACGGCGACAAAGAGCTGATGGACTACGGCGAGCGGCTCTACCTGGACTTTACGCGCCAGCTACGGACGGGCACCGGCCCCATCGCGATTGGGCAAGCGCTGGTGCGGGCCAAACAGAAGTATCTGGCCGACACCGCCGTCGAGGTGGACGGGATTTTCAAGAAGACGGTGCAGACCGCGACGCTGTTTGGTCTGCCGATGCAGCGCATTGACATGCAGGGCCAACGGCTGAACCCGCAGCCCCCGGCCAGCGTAGTGACGAGCTTGACCCCGGCAGCGCCGGGCAGCCCCGGTGCGGCCTACGGCCTCCAGACTGTTGACCTGAGCTTGACACCACCCGTCACGCTGACGACCAAAACGCTGACCAACCTCACCGACGGATCGACCTTTCTGGCGACCTACGGCGTCGGGCCGGACGGCGCGGTCGGGCGACCGGGGCAGCCGCTGCAGCCGCTGGCGACCTACAATGTCGCCGCGCCGGTTCCCGGTTACGTCGCCAGGGGCATTGGTTTCTTGGGCGGCAGCTACAGCGACCACCCCGGCACCCACGCCCTCGTCAGCGTCCCGGCCACCGAGGTGCCGCTGCCCTCGCCGGTCTTCCACGCCGAGGTCTTCTTTCCGCTGGCCCCGTGGGCGCTCAACTACTACGACCTGCTGGCCGAGCAGAGCGGCCAGACGCGCCTGATGTTCCAGCCCGCGCAGTACCAGTCCGACCCGGCAGACCCGGCGGTGGGCACGCTTCGCACCTACAGCGAGACGCAGTTGCGCCTCTACTACAGCAACAACCTGAGCCAAGTCGCCCTCGCGGCGCCGCCGTCCATCGCCGCCGTGCTGGGCACATCCAGCGCCGATGGGGCCACGGCCACCTTCACGGCGACGGTGACCGACATCACCACCGACGCGAGCGAGTTCAGCACCCAGGAGGTCTGGGTGACCTACACTGGGCTGAGCGGCTCGCTCCACGGCACGTGGGCGTCGGTCGCGCTGACGCGAAGCGCCACCGATACGACGGTCTGGACGAACGCGAATCCGCTGAACCTGGGCACGACCCCGGCGGAAGACGTGCGCTTCATCGTGCAAGCGGCGGGCCGCAACGGCTTGGTGGCGCGGCGGGACAATTTCGGCGCCTACTACACGCTGAATGTTGACCCGGCGGAGCCCACTGGCGACGCCGTTGCCGCCAGCCCCACGCTGACCCTCGCACTAGACGCGACCGCTGGCGTCTACCTGAACACCCTGCCGGTCACCGCCACGCTCAGCCTGACGAACGGGCACGCGCTGGAAGCGCTGGTCGGCAAGCAGGTCAACTTCCAGCTTGGCACAGCGAGCGCCAGCGCGGTCACCGACGCCACGGGCACCGCGACGGCGACCCTGATGCTGCTCGATGCGCCGGGCACCTACACCGTGACCGCCGCCTTTGCCGGGGGTGTCGGCATCGCCGCGCAGGCGGCGAGCCAGCCCTTCACGCTGCTTCCGCAGCCAACCAGTTTGAGCGTAACCGGCGCGGGCGGGACGGTGAGCATCGGGGCCGACAGTGGCGTTGGCGTCACCCTGCGCGACGGCGATGGCAGCGTGCTGGTCGGGCGGCGGGTGCTGTTCGTGGTCGGCAACGCAGCCTTTGGCCGGACGACGGGCATCAACGGGCAAGCCAGCCTCGGCGTGCTGCCGCTGCCCGCAGGCACTTATCCAGTCACCGCCACGTTTGGCGGCACGGTGATCATGCCCGACGGCACGCACGTGGCGCTGGGCAAAGATCGCTATGCGACGGCGAGCGCCACCAGCGCCGTGACGCTGGTCGGCAGCGACACCACGGCCCCAGAGATCCGCGTGACCGCCGTCGGCACGTACAACCCAATCGGCTACTACAGCGGCCCCGTCACGGTGCGGTGGACGGTCACCGACCCCGAGTCGCCCATCACCGCCAGCACGGGATGTACGACCAGCATCCTGAATGCCAACGCGGACTACACGACCCTCACATGCAGCGCGACGAGCGCGGGCGGGGTGTCCACGCAGACGAAGGGCATTCGGTTGCGCCCCGACTTCACGGTCTTTCTGCCTTTAGTGCAGCGCTAGTGCGCGATCACGCTAAAAGACCTGTCAGGTGCCGCACCTGACAGGTCTGGGGGTGCGACCGTAAGCCCCCGACGCTTAACAACCGCAAGCTTGTAAAACAAGGTTCGTGGCTATTTTATAGTTTGGGCACGTGCATGGCTTGCTGATGCGTTCGGCCTGAAACCTGAAACCTAGCACCTGAAACCTTGCCTGAGGTGAACATGGAATTCCTACCAGCCTACATGCCCACCGACCGCCGCATCGCCCTCGCCACGGGCCAAAGCTTGCCCGAACACACCAGCGGGGCCGCGCTCTTTGCCGACATCTCGGGCTTCACCAAGCTGACCGAGACGCTGGTGCGTGCGCTTGGCCCGCAGCGCGGGGCCGAAGAACTGCCGCGCCAGATTAACCTCGTTTACGATGCGATTATTGCGGAAACCGACCGCTACGGCGGCAGCGTGCTTGGCTTCGCGGGCGATGCGATCACCTGCTGGTTTGCCAACCAGACGACCGACGCCAGCGGGCAGGGTGACGCCCCCTTCCGCACTGCCGCCTGCGCGCTGGCGATCCAGCGCGTGATGGAGCAGTTCGCTGCGATTAGCATCCCCGGCATAGGGCCGGTGAGCCTCGCGATTAAGGTCGCCATCACCGTCGGCCCGGCGCATCGCTTCATCATCGGCGACGCGCGGATTCAACTGATTGACGCCCTGGCGGGTGAGACGATTGCCCGCCTCGCGGTGGCCGAGCATCTCGCCGAGCGCGGCGACGTGATCATTGATACGGCCTGCGTGGCTGCGCTTGGTGACGCCGCCGTCATCCGTGGTTGGCGCGACGATGCGGAAACCGGCCAGCGCTTCGCCCTGCTCGACCAGCTTACGACGGAGGTTGCGCCGACGCCGTGGCCGCTGCTCGAAACCACCCTGAGCGATGCAATGGCCCGCCCCTGGCTGCTGCCGCCGGTCTACGAGCGCCTGCAAGGCGGCATGGGCGAGTTCCTGACGGAACTGCGGCCAGCCGTGGCGCTCTTTCTGCGCTTCGGCGGGATTGACTATGACACGGACGCCGAGGCCGGCAGCAAGCTGAACCGCTACATCGTCTGGGCCGAGCAGGTGCTGCAGCGCTACGGCGCCCATCTGCTGCAACTGACGATTGGCGATAAAGGCTGCTATTTCTACAGCGCCTTCGGTGCGCCCGTCGCCTACGAAGATAACGCCTCGCGGGCGGCCTCTGCCGCGCTGGAACTGGTCGCGCTGCCGCCCGAACTGGCCTATATCAGCGCCGTCCAGATTGGCCTCAGCCAGGGCCGCATGCGTACCGGCGCGTACGGCGGCACTACGCGGCGCACCTATGGCGTGCTGGGCGACGATGTGAACTTGGCCGCTCGGCTGATGCAGGCGGCCCCGCCGGGCCAGATCTACGTCTCGCTGTCGGCCCGCAAGGCCACCGCCGACCACTTCGTCTGGTGGAAGCTGCCGCCGCTGCTGGTGAAGGGCAAGGCGGAGCCAATCGCCATCCAGCGCCTGCTCGAAGCCCAGGATCGGCAGACTATCCGCCTCCAGGCGCCGCGCTACGCCATTCCGCTGATTGGGCGCAGCGCAGAGCTGGCGCTCATCAACCAGCGGCAGGCCCAGGCCGTGAGCGGCTTCGGCCAAATCGTCGGCCTGAGCGCCGAGGCTGGCTTGGGCAAGTCGCGCCTGGTCGCCGAGGTGGTCAGGGCGGCCCAGACCAACAAGCTTGTGGCCTTCGGCGGCGAGTGCCACGCCTACGGCACCAACACCAGCTACCTCGTCTGGCAGCCAATCTGGCGGGCCTTCTTTGGTCTCGCCCAAGGGCAGACCCTTGACGCGCAGATCGAAACTATCGCCCGCGAGCTGAGCCGAATTGACCCGGCGCTGCTGCCGCGCCTGCCGCTGTTGGGTGCCGTCCTCAACCTGCACATCCCAGACAACGAACTGACCAGCGGCTTTGACGCCAAGCTCCGCAAGGCATCGCTTGAGGCGCTGCTGGTGACGTGTCTGCTGGCGCGGGCCGAGGCGACCCCGCTGCTGCTGGTGCTGGAAGATAGCCACTGGATCGACCCGCTCTCGCACGATCTGCTTGAGACCATTGGGCGGGCCATTGCCACGGCTGCCGTGCTGCTACTGGTCGTCTATCGGCCACCGCAAGTCGAGCGCACCCTGGCGCTGCGGGTCACGCGGCTGACGCACTTCAGCGAAATCGCCCTGACCACGCTCGCCCCGCCCGAGATCGAGCAACTGCTCCGCAGCAAGCTGGCGAACCTGTATGGGCCAGCGGTCGAGGTGCTGCCAATTCTGGTGGAGCAGGTCAGCACCCGCGCCCAGGGCAACCCGTTCTATGTCGAAGAGTTGCTCAACTATCTGCACGACTGCGGGATTGACCCGCAAGACCCGACGGCGATTGCCGCGCTGGACGTGCCGGTTAGCCTCCAAAACCTCATCCTCAGCCGCATTGACCAGCTCAGCGAAAACCAGAAGACCCTGCTGAAAATCGCCAGCGTGATCGGGCGGCTCTTTCACACCGGGATGCTCTGGGGCGTCTATCGCAGCTTTGGCGCGACCGACCGCCTGCACGAGGATCTCGAACACCTCAGTCACGCCGAGCTGACGGCCATTGACACCCCCGACCCCGAGCTGATGTACCTGTTCAAGCATGTGGTTACGCAGGAAGTGGCCTACGCCAGCTTGCCCTACGCCACCCGCGCCGTGCTGCACAACCACATCGGCCTGTATATCGAGCAGGCGCGGGCACAGGTGCTTGATCGGTTTATTGACCTGCTGGCGTACCACTTCGACCTTAGCGCGAACCTGCCGAAGAAACGCACCTACCTGCTGAAAGCGGGCGACCACGCCCAAGCCGACTACGCCAACCTCGCCGCAATCAGCTATTTCCAGCGGGCGCTGCCGCTGCTGGCCGACGCCGAACGCGGCACCGTGCTGCTGAAGATCGGGCAGGTGTTGGAGCTTACCGGCCAGTGGCCCGAGGCCGAGGGGCAGTACCAGCAGGCGCTGGCGCTCGCCGAGCAGCTTGGCGATCTGCTGGCCCAAGAGCAGAGCCAGCTTGCGCTGGGCGAACTGCGCCGCCGCCAGGGCCACTACGCCGAGGCCGCCGAGCGCTACACGACCGCCCAGGCGCTCGCCGAGCAGCTTGGCGACCAGGCGGGTCTTGCCAAGGCGCTGATCTGCGCGGGCACGCTGGCGACGCAGCAGGGCGATTTCGCCACCGCCCGCGCGCACTACGGGCGCAGCCTGGACATTCGCCGTGCGCTCGACGACCAGTTCAACATTGCGAACATCCTGAACAACCTGAGCATCATCGCCTACAGCGAGGGCGACTACCCGCAGGCGCGGGCGCTTCAAGCCGAGAGCCTGACCATTCGGCGCACCCTGGGGCACAAGTGGGCGCTGGCGAACTCGCTGAACAACCTCGGCACCATCCTGATCGAGCAGGGCGAGTTGGCGCAGGCCCGCGTCCAGCTTGAAGAGGCGCTCAACCTTCAGCGTGAGCTTGGCGACCCGGCGGCGCTGGCCCTGACCTTGCACAGCATCGCCGACCTTGAGCGCACCAGCGGCGCGTACGCCACGGCGCTCACGTTCTACGCCGAGAGCCTGACCATCAATGTGCGTGTCGGCGACCGCTGGACTGCCATCCAGGCGCTTGAAGATGTGGCCTGGCTGGCGGCGCTTCAGGGCGAGCCAGAGCGGGCGCTGCGTCTCGCCGGGGCTGCCGCCGCGACCCGCGCTGCCATGGGCACGCCACTGCCGCCCGGCGACCAGACCCGGCTCGACGCCGCCCTGGCGCCAGCGCGTCAGGCGCTGGCTGAGCGTGCCGCGCCGCTGTGGGCCGAGGGGCAGGCGCTGAGCTTTGAGCAGGCCGTCGCGCTGGCGCTGGCAACCGCGTAGCGCTGACGTATAGCAATCCTATCCTGGTTATTGAATCCGGGGGACTAAAGTCCCCGGCTCTTGATTTGCGAAGCCTGCCTTCGCAGGCTGCTCCAGGCCGCGCAGGCGGCGCAGCGCAACTTCGTGCAGTTCGGGCCAGCGGCGGCGCACGAGGCGGCGGAGGCGCAGGGGCTTGTTGAGCGGATTGAGGGGCTGATGCGGCAGTAGCATAAGGCACGCGCTTGCCCCATTAGACCTGTCAGGTGCGCGCACGGGCGCACCTGCGTGGGTACGCGACCATCCGTTGCGCGCACCTGACAGGTCTGGGCACGCGCCGCTGAGCGCATGGGGCGCGGAGGGGCGTGCTGAGTAGCTGATGGTCGGGGACCAATGGTGTCGGGAGCAACGATGCTTTGGAGCATCGGCGTACGGGCGCCCCTTGTGGGCGCCCACGAGGGGCGCCCACG
>CAIWXH010000577.1 GCA_903916565.1 uncultured Oscillochloris sp.
ATGGCTCCAGCGCCAGACCGCACCCGTCTGTGACGCCAGCACACTCTGGCGCTACCTGTCGTCGATCAGCGAACACGAGACTCTCGCCGGACTGGGCGAGGCGCTCCGTAAGGCGTTCCGTCGTGGTCGGCTGCTGCTGCTGCTTGATGGGCTCGATGAGGTGGCCGACCCGCCCCTGCGCGCCCAGGTGGCGGCGGCGGTCGCCGCCCTGGCTGACCGCCACGAGGTGTTCGTCGTGGTGACCTGTCGGTCGCGCTCGTTCGATGGCGCGGTCGTCGTGCCCCTGGCAGGCTGGGACGACCCGGTGACGCTTGCGCCATTCACCCTCGGCCAGATCCGCCACTTTGTGCGCGGCTGGTACGCCGGCAGCGCCGTGCGGGGCGCGTTCACCCCGCAGGAGGCGACGGGCCGCGCAGAGGCGCTGATCGAGCGAATTACCGCGCTGCCAACCCTGCGTGATCTGAGCAAAACGCCGCTGCTGCTGACGATCATTACCATTCTGCACTACTACGAGGGCAAGCTGCCCGAGGATCGCGCCGACCTCTACGAAGATATGGTGCAACTGCTGCTGACCCGCTGGACGCAGCAGCGCCGCGAGGCCGGTGCGCCCCAGAGCCTACTGGAGCGCCTCGCCATCCCTGGCCTGAAGGAGACCCAACTGCGGCAGACGCTGGCCGCGCTGGCCTACCGCGCCCATCAGGGCGAACGCTCGGCTGATGGGCGCGGGCTGCTGGAGCAGAGCGCCGTGCGTGACACCTTTACCCAACTTTTTCAGGAGTTCGGTCTTGCGCCGGGGCGAGCCTATGAGCAGGCGCTGGTGGTGTTGGACTACCTGGAAACGGAGAGCGGGCTGCTGCTGCACGAGGGCGGCGCGCGCTATGCCTTCCCGCATTTGACCTACGAGGAATATCTGGCGGGCACGCACCTGATCGCCCAGGACTCGGCGGTGCGCCCGCTGGCTTTCCAGCAGATGGCCTACGACCACTGGCGGCGCGATCCGACCCGCTGGCGCGAGGTGATTCTGCTGGCGCTCGGCTACGCCGTGCGAATCCCGCGCCTGGAGACGGTCGCCCTGTGGATCCAGTTCATGATCAGCCCCCACCACGGCGAGCGCCAGCGTGACTCGGCGGAGCTGCACACGGCCGCCGCCTTTGCCGCCGAGGCGCTGGTCGATATCGGGGGGCGTGGGCAGTTCGCCGGGGTGTCCACGGTCGATCTCCCGGCGCTCTGGACACGACTGGCCGGTCTGCTGGCGGAGGTGGTTGCGGGCAGCGCACTTCCCGCCGCTGAGCGGGTGCGCGCTGGGGTCATCTTGGCGGAGCTTGGCGACCCGCGCCCCGGTGTGTGTGATCTGCCGCCGCCGATGGTGGTAATCCAAGGCGGCAGTTTTGTCATCGGTGAAACCAATGATGCGAACAACACCGTGGATATGGCTGCGTTCGAACTGGCCCGCTATCCGGTGACGAACGCGCAGTTTCAGCGCTTTATTGCGGCTGAGGGCTACAACCCGGATGCACCCTGGTGGGATGTGGCCGGACGTGCGTGGCTGGCCCGCGATGATCAGACGACCAAAGGACTTCAGTCGTGGCAGCAGCGCACGACCAAGCGACAACCGAGCGATTGGAATGACCCACGCTTCGGCATTGCTCGTCCCAATCACCCGGTGGTGGGCGTAAGCTGGTATGAGGCGACGGCCTTTTGTCGTTGGTTGACGCAACACCTACATGATGGCTCTGTCTACCGACTGCCCAGCGAGGCCGAGTGGGAGTATGCGGCGCGTGGCAGCGAGCGTCGGACACATCCGTGGGGCGATCTTGCGCCGGATGATGAGCGCGCCAATTTCAGTGATCAATACAATGGCACCAGCGCCGTCGGCTGCTTTCCCGCTGGGGCGACGCCAGGAACCGAGCTGCTCGACATAGCCGGGAATGTCTGGGAGTGGACGCGCAGTGTCTCTACGCCCTATCCGTACGACCCGACCGATGGGCGTGAAGATGGGACGGAAGCGGCGCGAAAACGCTTTACATTTCGCGGCGGCTCGTGGGCCGGTCCACCGATCAACCTGCGCGCGGCCGACCGCTTTCATGGTTCGCCCGACTACTGCGCTCGAAATGTCGGGTTTCGGCTTACTCGGCACAGGACATAGCCGATAGCCGATAGGCCGAACAGCGCAGCCCGTGATCGGATCACGATCATAGATAAGCACCGCAGTGCGTTGCCGTGGTATCGGCCATCGGTCTATCAGTTATTTTTGGAGGCGCATGTGAGCGATGATCTTGAGGCTCGTATTGAGCGCTTTCGCCGCAAACTCGAACGAGAGACCGATCCCGATGAGCGTACTGATATCGAGGAGGCGATTAAGGCGCTAGCGCAGAAGCTTGCTGCCCAGCACGCCCAAATCAGCCTTGCTGGCGTGCAAACCGGCGCGGTCTCTGTGGGCGATGTGGCGGGCCGCGACCAGATCGGCCAGCAGACGAACCAGTCCATCAGTGACGAGGCGAACGTCGGCGCGGCGGTAGCTGGTGACGTGGGCCGCGACCTCACCCTGTTCACTGGCGAGACCCACGGCAACTACATCGCCGAGGTGATCCACCTCTACCAGCAGGCACCCGCCGCGCCCCAGGCCGACTATGGCGCGGCCCTGCGCCGCTACCTCACGCATCTCTACGTAACCCATAGCACGCTCGACCTGCGCGGGATCGACCAGCGCCAGATGGATATGCCCCTCAGCGAGATCTATGTCTCGCTGACCGTGCGTCTGATTAACTCAAGTGAGGGCGTGCGGCACGAGACCCTGCGTACTCGCATGGAGAAGATCCGTCTGGCAGGGGAAGATCCGGAAAGCCGCGAGCATGCGGTGGAGTGGACAACCATTCTACGCCAGATGCGCTTAGTGGTGATTGGGTTGCCCGGCAGCGGCAAGACGACCCTGCTCCAGTACACCGCTGTGCGCCTCTGTGAGGTACTCGCCCGCGACGATAGCGCCCGTCTCGCTGACCTGGGTCTTGGCGATACCGCAAGTCAGCACCCGCCGGTGCCGCTGCTGCTGCCGCTGCGTGAGCTGGGCGCGTTCTTGGGCGAGAGCCGCGTCCGTGAGTTGGCCGGGGCCAACCCCAAGCTGCTGCTCGACTGTCTCGCCAACTACTACCAGGGCTTCGACCTTGACCTGCCCGAGGATTTCTTTCGCCGCTTGGGTGAAACCAGGCGCGCCATCTTCCTGCTTGACGGCCTCGACGAGGTGCCGCAGACCGATGACCGCGTCCGGGTCAGCGCCATCGTGCATAGCTTGGTCAACCGCTATCCGGCCTGCCGCTATGTGATCACCTCGCGGCCTAAAGCGTATGAGGGTGATGCACGCTTATTAGGCCAGGGCTTTCGCGAATGCACGGTGGACGACCTCTCAGCGGAGCAGCAGCAGCGCTTTATCGCCAACTGGAGCCGTAGCCTGTATCGCCTGCTCGGCCACCAGGGGGCTGAAGCGGGTCGCCGGGCGACCCGCTTCAGTGATGATCTGTGGCGTGCCCTGAAGGCGAATGATCGCGTGCGCGACCTGGCGACCAACCCGCTGCTCCTGACGATCATCGCGATCATCTACTACGACTCGCATAGCCTGCCGGAGAACCGCGCTGAGCTGTACGAGTCGTGCGTGACGGTGCTGCTCAAGGGTGGGCGTGGCAAGGTGGACCAGGCGGCCAAGCAGCGGGAGAACTACAGCGGACGCCCAAGCCTGAACATGAGCCTGCGCCAGAAGCGCGAACTGCTGGCCTTTGTGGCCTATCGCATGCACCAGCGCGGTGCCGATACTCGTGAGAGTACGAGGCGCGAGATTGGCCGTGATGATCTGGTAGTGATTGTCGCGGACTCTCCGGCGCTGCCTGCCGGATGCCCGCCGCTGGAAGCGGCGGAGGCGTTCGTGGACGAACTGCCGGTGCATGTGGGGCTGCTGGACGAGATTCGCCCACGGGTCTTCCGTTTCAGCCACCTCTCATTCCAGGAGTTCCTCGCGGCGCGCTACGTGGCCGAGGGCGAGCGCTGGGCCGAGTTGCTCGATCACGCGCAGGAGCCGTGGTGGCGCGAGGTGATCCTGCTCTGCGCGGGGCACCTGAGCCAGGAGCGTTGCTGGCGCTTTCTGGCGCAACTGATCACGCGGGGCACCACACCGCTGGAGCGCGCCGCGAACCTGGCCCTGGCCGCCGATGCCATCTTGGAGCTGGAGAAGTTCAAGGGTCAGGGGCCGCTGAATGCCCAGATCAGCGGCGACGCCCGGCGCATCCTGGAGGCCCCGCTGCCTGAGGCGCCTGCCGTTGCACGGGTGGCCGCCGGGAAGGCGCTGGCCGTGGTGGGCGACCCGCGCCCCGGCGTTTGTACGCTGCCGCCGCCAATGGTGAAGATCGCGGGTGGGAGCGTGATGATTGGGAGCAGCAAAGCCGAGGCCGATGCTGCGGGCCGTGCCTATGAGGCGTACTATTTGAAGCGGGGGGAGAAGGAGCGGGCAACGAGCGCACGGGACTGGCCCAAGGATGAGATCAACGACCGGGCTGTGGCGGTGGCTGCCTTTGCGGTGGCCCGCTATCCGGTGACAAATGCCCAGTTCAAGCTATTCATCGACGGCGGTGGCTATGTTGCCACGGCACCTTGGTGGAGCGCCGCCGCGCGGGTCTGGCTGGCGCGCGATGATGCCGCGACCAAGGGGTTGGATGACTGGCAGCGCCGAACCTTCAAGGACAAGCCTAAATTCTGGGCTGACCCGCGTTTCGGCATCGCCCGCCCAAACCACCCGGTCGTCGGCGTCAACTGGTACGAGGCAACGGCGTTCTGCCGTTGGCTGACGCAGCACCTGAATGATGGACATGTCTACCGTCTCCCAAGTGAGGCCGAATGGGAGTATGTGGTGCGTAGCACGGATCATCGTCCCTATCCCTGGGGCAATCCTGAACCAGACGGCGAGCGGGCGAACTATTACGAAGTGTGTGATGGCACCACGGCCGTCGGCTGTTTTCTCGCTGGGGCGACGCCAGGAACCGGGCTGCTCGACATGACCGGCAATGTTTGGGAGTGGACGCGCAGTGTCTATACACCCTATCCCTATGACCCGCATGATGGGCGCGAAGATGGGGCGGAACCAGCGCAAAAACGCTTTACACTTCGCGGGGGTTCCTGGCGCAATCAACCGATCCTCCTGCGCGCGGCCAACCGTGGCCGCAGCACGCCCGACCACCTCGATCCGGACGTTGGTTTTCGGCTTGCCCGGCACTGGGCATAGCCGATAGCCGATAGCCGATAACCGATAGCCGATAACCGATAGCCGATACAGCAAAACCTACGCTTGTCGTGTGCCACGACCAATCATCAGAGCACACGGCAAGTCGTCTGCGGAAGCC
>CAIWXH010000578.1 GCA_903916565.1 uncultured Oscillochloris sp.
CCCCTCGCCCCCTCGCCCCCTCGCCCTCGACGCGCCCCACACGATCATCTACACCTCGGGCACGACGGGGCAGCCCAAGGGTGTCGTCCTCACCGCTGGCAACCACTGGTGGAGCGCTACGGCCTCGGTGCTGAACCTGGGTCTGCACGAGGATGAGCGCTGGCTGGCGGTGCTGCCGCTCTTTCACGTCGGCGGCCTGGCGATCTTGCTGCGCGGCGCGATCTACGGGATGCCGGTGGTGCTGCACGAGCGCTTCGATCCGCTGGCCGCCTTGCGGGCCATCGAGGCCGACGGCGTCACCATCGCCTCCCTGGTGGCCGTCATGCTCCAGCGTATGTTGGAAACCGGGGGTGAACGGCCCTGGCCGCCCCATTTTCGCTGTGCGCTGCTCGGCGGCGGGCCTGCCCCCCAGCCCTTGCTTGAGCGCTGCGCCGCCCAAGGTGTGCCCGTCGTGCAGACCTACGGCATGACCGAGACGGCCTCGCAGGCGGTGACGCTGGCCCCCGCCGACGCGCTCCGCAAGCTTGGCTCGGCGGGCCAGCCGCTGCTGCCGCTGGAACTGCGGATTGAGGCCGAGGGGCGTGCGGCCACGACTGGCGAGGTGGGCGAGATCTGCGTGCGTGGGCCAATGGTCACGGTTGGCTACCACGCTCGCCCGGAGGCCACCGCCGCCGCGCTGCGGGACGGCTGGCTGCACACCGGCGACCTGGGCTATCTCGACCCGGAAGGCTACCTTTATGTGGTGGATCGGCGCAGCGACCTGATCATCTCGGGCGGCGAAAATGTCTATCCCGCCGAGATTGAGGCGGCGCTGCTGGCCCACCCCGCCGTGGCCGAGGCGGGCGTCGTGGGCGTGGCCGACCCGCGCTGGGGCCAAGTGCCGGTGGCCTGGATTGTGCCTCGTGCTGAGGCTGCGCCAGATGTGGCGGCGCTGCTGGCCTTCTGCCGTGAGCGCCTAGCGGCCTACAAAATGCCCCGGCGCATCATCGTCGCCGCCGAACTGCCGCGCACCGCGTCGGGCAAGTTGCGCCGCGCCGCGCTGCGCGAGCGGCTAGACACGAGTGACTCTGCGCCGGACGTATAATAGGGCGCGATGGAAGCGGGGTGGCCGTCAGAACATCGAAGTTCAACGAAAGCGAGTAGCGTAATGAAAAAGCTAGGCTCCACGAGCCGCGCCTGGCTAAAGGGGTTCCACGTCCTCTTCACCTGTGCCTGGGTAGGCGCAGCCAGTTGCATGATCCTCCTGAATTTTCTGGCCCGCCCTGACAACGGCCACGAGCTGTCCGGTGTGCTGGCGGCGCTCAAGCTGATTGACGACTGGGTGATCATTCCCTCGGCAATCGGCTGCTTCCTCACTGGGCTGCTGATCAGTTGGCTGACGCCGTGGGGCTTTTTCAAGTGGCGCTGGGTCACGGTCAAGTGGGTGTTCACGGTCGCAATGATGCTCTTCGGCACCTTCTGTCTTGGCCCGTGGCTCAACGGGATGGCGGCCATCGCCGCCACCGACCCCATGGGTGTACTCCAAAATACGACCTTTCTGGACAACCGCCAGTTGCTCTCGCTCACCGTCGGCCCGATGATGCTGGCGATGCTCTTCCTGGTCTTTATTTCGGTGATCAAGCCGTGGAAGCGGGTGCGGCAAGAGTAGCCTGTTGTCCCTTCGCAGCGCAGAAGAGCCCGCCGCAGCCGTCGGCGGGCTTTTGCATGGGCTGCATTGCCGCTGGATGGGGCAAGCGGCTGGCGCACGCCTACACCGACACGCCGAATATAGCGTATAATAGGAATAAGTACCATATCTACATGCTATGACAGTGCAGTCGAAGGAAAGCGAGTAGACGGATGAAGCTCGATCCCACAGGGCGCGCTTGGCTCAAAGGGGTTCACGTCGTCTGCACCTGCGCCTGGGTTGGCGCGGGTGTCTGTATGCTCCTGCTGAACTTTGTGGCTCGCCCCGGCAACGGTGACGATCTCTACGTGGTGATGATCGCGCTCAAGCTGATTGACGACTGGGTGATCATCCCCGCTGCGGTTGGCAGCCTGCTCACCGGCCTGATGTTTAGCTTGATGACCCCGTGGGGCTTCTTCAAATGGCGCTGGGTCACGGTCAAGTGGGTACTCACCGTCGCAATGATGATCCTCGGCACCTTCTGGGTCAGCCCCTGGCTCAAAGAGATGGTGGCGATCTCTGCCGCCGACCCCATGGGTGCGCTCCAGAATGCGACCTTTCTGAACAACCGCCTGCTGCTCGCGCTCAGCGGTGCGCCGATGCTGATCGCGATGTTCGCCCTAATCTTTATCTCGGTGATCAAGCCCTGGAGCAAGCACGGCAAGGGGCACACGGTCGCGGCTGACCGGCCCTCAGCGCTGCGCGAGGCTGCGGAGAAACACGCGCGTGTGGAAGGCCACCACCGCCGGGGCCACCTCCAGCTCGGCCCGCAGGCGGTCGAGGTCGGCGACGGTGTCGATGTCGTACCAGGGCGGCAGCAGGGCGGTGGACAGCCCCAACTCGGCGGCGAGCGCCAGCGTGTCGCGCAAGACGTGGGGCGTGCTCATCGTCACCTCGCGCAGGAGGCGGGGCTGCGGCTGGCGCAGCCCGAGCAGGTAGTAGCCGCCGTCAGCGCAGGGGCCGAGCACGGCCTCGTGGGTGTCGAGCAGCGCGAAGGCTTGGGCCACGTAGGCGGCGGGCAGGTTCGGGTTGTCGCTGCTGATCACGACGACCTTGGGCGCGCCGTCGGCGAGCGCGCCGCGTAGCAGCGCGTCAAGGCGCTCGCCAAGGCAAGCGCCGCGCTGTGGGCTGAGCGCCATGTCGGGTGCCAGGGCGTGAAAGTAGCTCGCTGCCTCAGCGGGCAGGTAGCCGATCACGCGCCGCACCGCAGGCACTTGCCGCATCACGTCGAGCGTGTCGCGCAACAAACACGTATACAGCGCCGCTGCCGTCTCGCCGTCGAGGGGCGGGCAGAGGCGCGTCTTGGTCTGTCCGGGGGTGGGCTGTTTCGCGACCACTAGCAGCGCGTTGTCCATAGATGCTGGCTTGCTCCAGAGGTTAGACTGTTGCGTCATGGTAGCAGTTGGGTGTCTGCCTGTCTAACGCCCTAGCCGCGCATGGCGGTTGCAAAGTCGCCTTTTACCCCTCACCCCCGGCCCCTCTCCCTCAAGGGGAGAGGGGAGATTCGGCATCAGGAAGCGTTCGACTCCCCCTCTCCCGCTCAGGGAGAGGGGGCTGGGGGGTGAGGGCTGGCGCGGCAA
>CAIWXH010000579.1 GCA_903916565.1 uncultured Oscillochloris sp.
CCTTCGTCCCACGTTGATGCACCGTCGTGCAGCCGGGGGGCTGAAGCCCCCGGCGCTTGGTTGGCGAAGCCTGCCTTCGCAGGCTATCCAGGCCGCGCAGGCGGCCTTCGCACCACGTAGCCCGTGGCTTCAGCGCCACCGGGCGGGCCTGAAACCTGAAACCCGACCCCTGAAACCTTGGCCTAGCGCACCAGCTTCTTGTAGACGACGCGGTGCGGCTGGTCGGCGGACGAGCCTTTGCGCTTATGGAAATCGGCCTCGTATTCGGAGTAGCTGCCGGGGAACCAGACGGCTTGGCTGTCGTTCTCAAAGGCGAGGATGTGCGTGGCGACCCGGTCGAGGAACCAGCGGTCGTGCGAGATAATCACCGCGCAGCCGGCGAAGTTCTCTAGCCCTTCCTCAAGGGCGCGCAGCGTGTGTACATCCAGGTCGTTGGTCGGCTCGTCGAGCAGCAGCACGTTGGCGCCCGCCTTCAGCACCTTCGCCAGATGCAGCCGGTTGCGCTCGCCGCCCGAGAGGCTGCCGACGAGCTTTTGCTGGTCGGAGCCGCCGAAGTTGAAGCGGGCGCAGTAGGCCCGCGAGTTGAGCTGCTTGCCGCCCAGGACGATGATGTCGTTGCCCTCGGTGATCTCCTCCCAGACCGTCTTCTTCGCGTCGAGCGTGTCGCGGCTCTGGTCAACGTAGCCAAGCTTGACCGTCGTGCCCAGCGTGAGCATGCCGCTGTCGGGCTGCTCTTGGCCGACAATCATGCGAAAGAGCGTGGTCTTGCCGACGCCGTTGGGGCCAACGATGCCGACGATGCCGCCGGGGGGCAGCTCGAAGCTCAGGCCGTCGTAGAGCAGTTTGTCGCCGTAGGCTTTGACCAGCGCGTTGGCCTTGATCACAACATCGCCGAGGCGCGGGCCAGACGGGATGAAGATTTCGAGGTCGCGGTCTTTCTGCTCCTGGCTGTCATTGAGCATCTGCTCGTAGGCGTTGATGCGCGCCTTCGACTTGGCGTGGCGGCCCTTCGGGGCCATATTGATCCAGTCGAGTTCGTGCTGGAGCGCCTTCTGGCGCGTACTCTCCTGCTTCTCGCCCTCGGCGACCTTCTGCTTCTTCTGCTCAAGCCAGCTTGAATAATTGCCGCGCCACGGAATGCCTTGGCCGCGCTCAAGCTCAAGAATCCACGCGGCCACCGTGTTCAGGAAGTGGCGGTCGTGGGTCACGGCGATCACGGTGCCCTTGTACTCCTGAAGGTGGCGCTCCAGCCAGGCGACCGACTCGGCGTCGAGGTGGTTGGTCGGCTCGTCGAGCAGCAGAATGTCGGGCGTCTGAAGCAGCAGGCGACACAGAGCGACCCGTCGCCGCTCGCCGCCCGAGAGGACGCTGATCGCGGCGTCGCCGGGCGGGCAGCGCAGCGCGTCCATCGCCAGGTCGAGCTTGCTGTCGAGGTTCCAACCGTCCACGTGGTCGATCTTCTCTTGAAGCTCGCCCTGTTCGGCGATCAGCGCATCGTAGTCAGCATCGGGGTCGGAAAAGAGCTCCGAGATCGCGTCGTAGCGCTGCATCAGCGCGACCGTCGCGGCCATACCCTCCTCGACAAGCTGGCGCACGGTCTTGCTATTATCAAGCTGTGGCTCCTGCTCAAGGAAGCCGACGGTGTAGCCGGGGGCGATCACCGTCTCGCCATTAAAGTCTTTATCAATCCCGGCCAGAATGCGGAGCAGGGTGCTTTTGCCGGAGCCGTTGGCGCCGATGACGCCGATTTTGGCCCCGTAAAAGTAGGAGAGGTTGATGTTCTTTAGCACCTCGCGGTTGGGCGGGATGATCTTGCCCACCCGGATCATCGAGTAAATAACTTTCGTATCGGTCACAGAGAACTCCTGTTGGTACGCTGACTCTGCGGCCAGTGTAGCACACGCACGGCGCGGGGCGGCTAGGGCTTGAGCTGCCTCACTTGTCACTCGACACGTACCCACGCCTCTGCTATCCTTAGCCCCATTCAGCTCTACCTGTGAGGATTGTGATGCCTGTTTACCCTTACCGGCTCGTTGATGCCTTCACCGAGCGGCCCCTTGGCGGAAATCCATGCGCCGTGTTCTTCGACGCCGACGCGCTTGATGTGGCGACGATGCAGGCCATCGCCCGCGAGATGAACCTCTCGGAGACGGCGTTTGTGCGCCGCTCGACCGTGGCCGATGTGGGCGCGCGCTACTTCACCCCAGCCGAGGAGATCCCCCTCGCGGGTCACCCGACTATCGCGACGATCTTCGCCCTGGTGGAGGCTGGTCGGCTTGCGCTGGCGGGTGAGACGACCCGCATTACGCTGGAACTGCCCGCTGGCGTGATTGAGGTCGCCATTCATGCCCAGGGCGACCAGGTCGGCCCCATCGTGATGAGCCAGCTCGCCCCACGCTTCCTGAACAGCTACGACCCGGCGGAGGTGCTGCCCGCCTTTGGGCTAACTGCCGCCGATGTGCTGGCTGGTGCCCCGGTGCAAACGGTAAGCACCGGCACGCCCCAACTGATGATCCCGCTGCGCGGCCACGCGGCTCTGCGCCGGGTTCAGATAAATGTTGCCGCCTACAGCGCCCTGCGCGCCCGTGGCGATTTCTTCAGCCCGCACCTGTTCTGCCTGGGTGGCATTAGTACAGCGGGGCGCA
>CAIWXH010000580.1 GCA_903916565.1 uncultured Oscillochloris sp.
CGCATCGCCCAGGCGGAGGAGGGCGTTGGCCGTGCCGCGCCGGTCGGCGATGTCCCGATAGTCGCGCAGCGCCTGCTCGAAGTAGCCCTGGGCCTGGCGCGGCTCGGCCTGCTGAATCAGCGCATCGCCCAGGCTGCGGAGGGCGTGGGCCGTGCCGCTCCGGTCGGCGATGGCCCGAGAGGCGCGCAGCGCCTGCTCGAAGTAGCCCTGGGCCTGGCGCGGCTCGTCCTGCATCCGCAGCGCATCGCCCAGGCTGCGGAGGGCGTGGGCCGTGCCGCGCCGGTCGGCGATGGCCCGAGAGGCGCGCAGCGCCTGCTCGAAGTAGCCCTGGGCCTGGCGCGGCTCGTCCTGCTGAATCAGCGCATCGCCCAGGCTGCGGAGGGCGTGGGCCGTGCCCAGCCGGTCGTCTAGGCGCTTGGCCATGGCCAGAGCCTGGCGAGCAAGCTGAATGGCTATGTCGGTCTGGTACGCTTCTCGAAAACCGTCACTCAGCTCAACCAGACGGTTGAGTACCTCGGAAGAATCGGGCTGGCGCGGCAGCCACCAGTGCAGCAGGAGTCCATTGCGCAGCGGCTCAAGCGCCCCGATACGCCGCTCGATCTCGGCGACTCGCGCTGGATCGTCGTTCAGCAGCGTGAGCGCGTGAACGAGCCGCTGCTCCGCCTGGTCGCGCTGACCTTGGGCGCTGGCAATATCAGTTAGAGCCAGTTCCATATTCCAGCGCAGCAGTTCGCTCGGCGGGGCTTCCTCGGCGGCGCGAATCAATCGTCCGGCCTGAGCGATGTCGCCAGCGCCCAGAGATTGCTGTACCAGCCCCGGCAACTCGGCAGCGACCCCCGGCTCACCGGCCAGCAGCCGCAGGTAGAGCCGCTCGTCTGGCCTGCCCGCCGCTGCGGCGTAGGCGGCACCCCGCGCACCCATCGCCCGGAAGGTCTGCGGCTCGTGGTGAGCCAGATAGGCCAGGGCGGCCTGACGGATCACCGGGTGCAGTCGCTCGCCCTGCATCAGACCGCGCTGACTGAGGGCGTGTAGCGGGCCGTCGAGTTTAAACTCCAGGTCAGGAATCTCTAGGGAGCGCAGAGCGTCCCAGTCGCTAAAGTCACGCAGGATGCAGCCGTAGCGCAGGAGCAGGCTGATCTGCTTATCCAGCGGATCGCCGGTGTCCAGGCGCTCGATGTACATCCGCACGATGTAGGCTTCGACCACCTCCAGGGCCGGTTTTGCGCCAGGGGCGGGCGGTGGCAGAACAAAATCCTGGGGCTGGAGCGGCTGGCCCTGCGCTGCCGCCTTGAGCGCGGTATCAATCGCCAGCCGCACCAGCATCGGCACACCAGCGCAGAGTTCGGCGAGGGCGTCACGCAGCGCGCTATCGCTCACCCCGGCGCGGTTGGCCCATACCCGCACGGTTGGAACGTCAAGGGCGGTCAGTTCTTGGGTGAGGAGCAGCGAAGTGGCCCTGTCGGACGGGGGCGGCTCGCTGCGCCCGGCGCAGATCAGCAGACAGCGCTCGGTCAGCGCGCCGGTGCGCAGGGTGCGCAACAATCGGAGCAGATCGGGGCGGGCCTGCTCGATATTGTCCACCAGAAGTATCAGCAACCGCCCCGGCTCATAGTCGCGGACATGCTCGGGTACGGTGACGACCACGGGCAGATCTTTACTGATCAGATGGCTAAATGCTGTGAGGAGATCGCGCATCAGCACCATCGAATTGATGTCGCCTGGACCTTGTTGAATAGGAATATTAATATCTTTAATCGTTGCTAAGTCTCTGGCAGAAATATCTGGCCGAACCCGTAGATCGGCATATTGTTCTTGCTTCTCTAGGCGACGTAACAGCTTATCGCATTTAACTAGCGTATCCACAGGAAATATCAGCGCACGCCAGTACGTTGTCTTACCCGTTGCCTTCAGACCATTGAGCAGGGCACGCAAAAAGCCGATGTCAGTCATCTCGGGAATGATCGTGACGCCGACGACGTAGGGTGTAACCTTGAGGTTACGGGCTTCTTTGGCAATCTGGGCCAGCAGGGTGGATTTGCCCATACCGCCGATGCCGCTGAAGCCGAGCAACCCGCCGACGCGCTGCTCGATCATTCGCAGTGCGTAGCGGCGCTCATCGTCACGACCATAAAATGACCCAGCGGGAAGTGCGGTTTTAATCATAAAAAATCCTTAGACATGGTTTCAGGTTTCAGGTTTCAGGTTTACAGTTCGTAGTGGGGGCTTTAGCCCCGATCCGCCCCTGACGCGGCTGAAGCCGCTACTACGAACGCTGCAAACTGTAAAACTGCCACGAACCACGTCTTAGCGCGAATAAGCGCTGGGTCAACCTGGGAGCGCGGGCGTCCCGCCCGCCGAGGTTCTGGCGGGCGGGACGCCCGCGCTCCCAGGTTGACCCAGCGCTTATTCGCGCTAAGACGTGGTTCGTGGCAGTTTTACAGTTTGCAGCGTTCGTAGTAGCGGCTTCAGCCGCGTCAGGGGCGGATCGGGGCTAAAGCCC
>CAIWXH010000581.1 GCA_903916565.1 uncultured Oscillochloris sp.
ACGTCGGCGGAAATGCGCGGCAGGTTTTGTACCACGAAGCGCACGAAGTTCACGAAGGCCGAACCGCGTCCTGCTGCGCTCCATGCCGTACGAGAATCACCGCGCAACCCTACAGGAACGTTCAGGAAGAGGAAGGAGACAGCAATGACGCTCACCCGACCGACCGACGCCCTGGCCCACGCGCCGCCCGCCGACCTGACGCTGCGGCCCTTCCGTGGCGACGCTGCCGACTACGAAGCAATGGCGGCGCTTCGCAACCCCATCTGGCCCGAGTACGCCTACTCGGTCGCCGAGTATCAGCGCTGGGATGCGAAGCGCGAGCCGCGACTGGCCTTCGCCCGTTTTGTGGCCGAGGTCGGCGGGCAGCCGGTGGGCATGGCTGATTATGAGCATGTGCCGTGGATGTACCACCCGCAGAAGTTTTTTGGCAGCCTCTTCGTTCACCCCGCGCACCGTGGCAGCGGCATCGGGACGCGGCTCTACGAACATCTGCTGGCGGCTATGACGCCGCACAAGCCGCTGGCACTGCGCCACTCGATCCGCGAGGATTTCCCCAAGGGGCTGCGCTTTCTCGCCCAGCGCGGCTTTGTTGAGGAGTCACGAACCTGGGAGTCGCGCCTTGACGTGGCGCGCTTCGACCCGACGCCCTTCGCTGGTGCTGACGAGCGCGTGACGCGCCAGGGCATCAGCATCACCACGGCGCACGAACTGCTGGCGCACGACCCCGCTTTCTGGCCGAAGCTCTACACGTGCGACTGTGACGCCTCACGCGACATGCCGATGCCCGAGCCGTACACGCCGCCGCCGTTCGAGGCGTGGGTGCAGCACTTCCAGGCGAACCCAAGCTTCCTGCCGGCAGCCTACATCATCGCTGTCCACGGCGAACGCTACGTCGGCGTCAGTGCGCTCTGGCACCGCGAGGAGCGCCGCGACCTCGACACGGGCTTCACGGGCGTGGTGCGCGACTACCGCCGGCGGGGCATCGCGCTGGCCCTGAAGCTGCGCGCCATCGAATATGCCCGCAGCGTCGGTGCGCCGAGCATTCGCACCGACAATGACGCGACCAACCGACCGATGCTGAACATCAACGAGGCGTTTGGCTTTGTGAAGCAGCCCGCGTGGCTGATACTGGTTAGGACGATGGCAGCGTCGTAGCCCTCCGCGCCCGGTGGCTGAAGCCACGGGCTACGTGATGCGAAGGCCGCCTGCGCGGCCTGCATCAGCCTGCGAAGGCAGGCTTCGTCACCCAAGCGCCGGGGGCTTCAGCCCCCCGGCGGGCGACGGTGCAACCGCCATGCACGCTGGTGAAGCAGGATTGACAGCCCTGGCCCCCGCCGCTATACTCGTCGCGCCATGAACACCCCCCCCCGGCGCTGGCTGCCCGCCCTGTTGCTGCTCGACCTGCTGCTGCTCGCCACCGTGGCCGCGTTGGTCTGGTTCGACAACGCCGCTAACCGTGGCATCACCTTCGCGCCGCCGCCCGCCGCCCAGGCGAGTGGCCCGGCCCTCGGCGTCAATCTCTTCAATCTGCACCTGGAGCCTGACCCGGTCGCGGTGCGTCGCACGTTCGAGCTTGCCGCCACGCTGGGCGCACGCTACGCCCGGATGCAGGTGCCGTGGGAAGATCTTGAGATTGATGGGCGCGGCGACTTTATGGATCGCCGTCACCTCGCCACGGTTGGCGCGGTTTCAGCCTGGGCCAAGTACGACCGGATTGCCGCCGCCGCCAACGCCGCCGGGGTCGCGCTGATCTGGCGCCTTGAGCGCCCCCCGGCATGGGCGCGCCAGGTCGCCGCCGCTACGCCCGAATTTCAGGCGGGCATGCTGCTCGACGGCAACTCGACGGGGCCACCCGACAATTACGCCGACTACGCCGCCTTCGTGCGCGCCGTGGTCGAGCGCTACGACGGCGACGGCGTTGACGATGCGCCGGGCAGCCCACAGGTGCGCGCTTTCCAGCTTTGGAATGAGCCGAACATCAAGAGCGAGTGGAACTGGCAGCCGCCACAGCCCGAGCAGTTTGTCGCGCTGCTGCGGGCGGGCGCCACAGCGGCCCGCGAGGCCAACCCCCAAGTCACGCTGATCTTCCCCGGTCTTGCGCCCACCGACGGCCTTGACCAGCGGGCGCCTATGAGCGAGTTGGCGTATCTCGACCGGGTGTACAAGGCTGGCGGGGCCGCCTTCTTTGATGTGCTGGGCGCCCAAAGCTACGGCCTCGGCCAGCCGCCTGACGAGCACCGCTACGTCTTTCTGCGCGGGCGCGACAATTGGGACTGGCGCCATCCTGTTGATACGCGCAGCGACGTGAGCCGCGTGGTGCTGCTGCGCGAAGTGATGGAGGCCAATGGCGACACGGCGACTCCAGTCTGGATCAGCGAGTTTGGCTGGAACAGCGCGCCCGCGTCTATCCCGCCCGAGCGGCGCACCACCTGGGGCACGCCGGTAAGCGAGACGACCAAGGGCGCTTATCTCGTCGGCCAGCTTGAGCGGGCGCGCAGCGAGTGGCCGTGGGTTGGCGTGATGAACGTCTGGATGC
>CAIWXH010000582.1 GCA_903916565.1 uncultured Oscillochloris sp.
GCGGTTGTGCATCAGCACGACGGCGGCGCCGCTTGCGGCTGCGACGTGGGCGAGCGCCGGGTCGTGCGTGAAGCCCCAGACGTCGTTGATGATGCTGGCGCCTGCCATCAGGGCTTGGTGCGCGACTTCCGCTTTTGAGGTATCAACCGAGATAGGTAGCTGGGTGGCGCTGACCAGCGCCCGGATGACCGGCACGACCCGGCGCAACTCTTCGTCAAGCGGCGTTGGGGCGCTGCCTGGGCGGGTCGATTCGCCGCCTACGTCGAGGATGTCAGCGCCCGCATCGGCCATGGCGCGGGCCTGGGCGAGCGCCGCTGCCACCCCGTCGGCCTGGGTGAGCAGCCCGTCGCCCGAGAACGAGTCGGGCGTCAGGTTAATGATGCCCATGAGGTACGTCCGGTGCCCCCAGACAAAGCTGGTGCCGCCGATGGTCAGGGTCGGGTGGGTGTGATTTGGGTTCATACGCGCTAGACCTTGGTGAAGTCAATGGTTCAGGGGGCACAAAGCATGGCGTTGCAACGTCGCCCGCCGGGGCGCTGAAGCGCCCGGCTCTGTGCTACGAAGCCTGCCTTCGCAGGCTCGGCAGCCCGCTTCAGCGGGCTTCGCATGCCGTAGCCCGTGGCTTCCGCCACCGGGCGGGGGGGGCATCGGACGACCTTGCATCAGCCCTGGGGGCACAAAGCAAGCCCCGCTTCCGCACGCGGGAGCGGGGCTGAACGCGGCTGACGCCTACGCCTATGCCGGTGCCGCAACCGCCTCGCGCTCGGCCTGCTTCTTCGCGGCGTGCTCGTGCTCGGCCAAATACCAGGTGGCCTCCATCGCCGCCTTGCAGCCCTCACCAGCGGCGGTGATCGCCTGCCGATAGACATGATCCACCACGTCGCCTGCGGCGAAGATGCCCGCGACGTTGGTGTGCTGGCGCGCGTCGGTCACGATGTAGTCATTCTCGTCAAGGGTCAGGAGGCCCGCAAAGACCTGTGTGTTGGGCACATGGCCGACGTACGGAAAGACGCCGTCGGTCGCCAACTCGGTGATGGCGCCGGTCTTCAGGTTTCTGACCCGCACGCCTGTCACCTTGTCGGTGCCCAGCACCGCAGCGACCGTGCTGTCCCAGATGAAGCGCACCTTCGGGTTGGCGAAGGCCCGCTCCTGCAAGATCGGGTCGGCGCGCAGTTCGTCGCGGCGATGGATGACGATGAGTTCATTGACATAACGGGTAAGAAACAAACCCTCATCCATCGCGCTGTTGCCGCCACCGACCACCACCACCGACTTCCCGCGAAAGAAAAAGCCGTCGCAAGTGGCGCAGTAGCTCACCCCACGGTTCGCCAGCTCCACCTCGCCAGGGACGCCCAGCTTACGCGGTGAGGCGCCGGTCGCGACGATAATCGTGTCGGCGGTGATCGGCTCGCCGCTGTCGGTGTGCAGCACAAAGGGCCGCACCGTCGCGTCAATCTGCGTGACCAACGTGTCGAGGAACTGAGTGCCGAAGCGAGCGGCCTGCTTCTCCATATTCTCAGCCAGCTCGAAGCCGCCGATGCCATCCACAAAGCCGGGGTAGTTCTCGACCTCTGAGGTCGTCGTGATCAGACCACCAGGCTGAAGACCGCGCACCACCAGCGGCTCAAGGTTCGCACGGGCCGCATAGAGTGCCGCCGTAAGACCGGCAGGGCCAGAGCCGATAATCACAACTTTGCTGTGCATTCGCAAATGCTCCTTATATATCTAGTACAGCTTGCTGGAAGTCCCGGTCAGATTGCGCGGCGACTTTTGTTGGGCACGAAGCGCAGTCAGCAGCGGTGCGGCCTGCGTGACCTGCGTGCGCTTTGTGGTGAAAAACCTGCCGCGCATGTTCGCCGACGTATCCTCAGAGGTGATACCCCCCTCGGGTGTCTGTAGCGGCAGTATAGCATGGTCGGCCAGCGCCGTCTGTGTTTCAGATCACCCCATCAGGGCTGAGGCAACGGCGCCTGCCAGCCCCTCGCCCGGTGGCTGAAGCCACGGGCTACGGGATGCGAAGGCCGCTGAAGCGGCCTGCATCAGCCTGCGAAGGCAGGCTTCGTCAACCAAGAGCCGGGGGCTTCAGCCCCCGGCAGGCGACGTCTTAATTGCCGCGCCAGCCCTCACGCGCTGATGCGCCGCAGCGCCAGTTCGTAAAGTGGAGCGATGAGCACGCGATCATAGGCCGGTAGGTAGCGCACCACCTGGCCGCCAAAGCCCTTCTTGAAGCGGTAAACTCCCACCAGCGGATCAGCCTGCGCTTCAGCCTCAAGTGCGACGTGGGTGGCCTCGTCGGGGGCGACGGCGGCGCGGCCCAGCGCGTCGGGGATACCCCAGAGGTCGTAGTGAGCGCACCCAAGCGCACGCGCCCAGCAGAGCGCGTGCCATTCCAACAGGTGGTTCGCGCCCGCCTTCAGCCCCGCCTCGTGGGCCCCGCTGTAGAGATAGAGGCCCGCCCTGGCATCGGCAAAAACCATGTGCGCCGCCACGACGCGCCCGTCCAACTCAGCCAGCAACAGGCGGCTGCGCGGCTGAAACAGGCACCAAGCAGCACGATAGTACGCCTCGTCGTGAATGCCGAAGCTCGCCCGCGCCCCCGTCGCCCGCATTATTGCGTAGAACGCGCCCAAGTCGGCCTCATCGCCAACGCGCACCTGCACGCCGCCGCGCTCGGCCCGCTTGATGTCGGCGCGATGCCCCTTTGAGCATGCCGCCAAGATTGTCGCCTCGGGGCGCCGCAGATCAACGTGGAGCGAGCTGCGTGGCTGGATCGTTGGCTCCGGACGTAGCCCTTGGAGCAACAGCCACGTGTGGGCCGCGTCAGCCGCCGGGTCGCCCTCAGTCAGACTAGGCTCAAGGCGTAGAAAGACCGCCCGCGCTCGGCGGGCCACCCGCTCCAGGCCCGCCAGCAACAGACGGTCGGTCGCTGGCTCGCCAGCGAAAAGCGGGCCACGCGGCGTGTAGGCCACGCTGAGGCCGTACTGACTACGCAGCAGCAGGCTGGCACCAGCGACCAGTTGCCCGTCGGCGTCCGTAATGGCAACCCGCCGGACGCGCCAGCCGCCACTGGCCTTCAGTTCGCCCCACCCGTGTTGCTGCAACAGACTGCCCTGGGGGTGCTGGGCCACGAAACGGTCCCACGTCGCGGCCTCAGGCTCGATCAGCGCCAATTGGCCGCAGCGCTCCTGGCTGGGCCGAGCGAGAATCGCGCTCATCGGCGCACCCAGATGCGCTCGCCGTAGGTGCCGACCTCGGGGCGCACGGCCTTCGCATAATCAGTGACGGCCTGGGCCATCGCGACGGGGTCGCCGAAGAGCATGCCAAGCTGGCTCTGGTACGCCTCAAGCGCCGCGATCTTGCGCGACAGCGCCCCATCAATCGCCGTCACCATCGGCATGAAAAGCTCGGCCCCGCCTAGCTCCGCTAGGCGGGCCGCAAGCGCGCCGTCCCGCGTGATGTAGGGAAAATCCTCGTAGCAGGCGACGGAGACGCCAGATTGCGCCAAGGCGGCGGCAACCGCATAGACGGCCTGATGATCGACGTGATGCCCAACGCCAAGAGGCGTGTAGAAAATCGCGGCGGGAAAGCGGGCCACCAAGGCGTCGAGCCGTGGCCGCAGATGTTCAGCCAACGAGTCGTCAGGTGCCACCGCGCCGAAGATGCCTGCCTCGCTGCCGTACGGCGCAGGCATACGATAGATCGCGTCGAGCAGGTCAAGTTGATAGCCATCGGCACCGAGGATCTCCAAGGCCATCTCGTCTTCAACCAAGCGTTGCTGCACAGCCACAGCGAGGGGCAGACCCCAACGGGCGTGCAACTCCTTGGCGAAGGGGCTGTAGCTTGTGTCTGGCGCAGGGCTGCCGCTACAGACATTCACGACCAAGACGGGCTGGCCGGATGCCGCAAGGCCCGCGATCATGCCGCCACACGAGAGGGCCGCGTCGTCAAGGTGGGGCGCGAGGACGATGTGCCCATACGGGGCGACAAGCTTGTCTAGGTGCGTAAAGTGCAGGGCCATAGGCGCTTAAACCTCCCCGAGCGACAGCTCTTCGAGCGCATCGGCGGCGGCCTGGCGACGGGTGTCATTCTTCGAGCGAGCGAGGCGATCAAGCAGACGTTTGGCGCTGGGGCCGCCCACTTGGCCCAGCGACCAGATCGCCGCCAGCGAAATCTCGGTGTCGTCGTCGTCAACCAGGGGCAACAGACTAACGAGCATAGGGCGGGCCTCCTCGCCGATCTCGCCGACTGCGCGGGCGGCCTCGTAGCGTAGGGCCGGCGAAGGACTCTTCAGCTCGCGCTCGATGTACGGGAACCAGCTTGGGCGCATTGAGCGGCCCATCGCCAGCACGGCGCTCTCGCGCATCGTGATTTCGGTGTGGGCGTAGGCCCGCCCAATTTCGGCCTGGGCTTCTTTCGCACTAGCGAAGTAGCCGAGACCTTCAATGGCGCGGCGGCGCACCTCAAGCGGTTGCTCAGGGTCAATGACGACGCCCATCAAGGCGGCGTAGAGCCGCTGGGCGCTCGGCGCAGGCAGTTCGCCCATCTCGGCCCGGTAGGCGAAGGGGGCCAGCGCCACCGCCGCCGCCGAGCGCACCTCCCCGCCCGCATCGTCGAGCAGCGCAATTAGCCGATCCATCGTCGGCTCGCTCTCGTCTTCCCAAAGGGCCGCGACCGCAGCGGCGCGCACTTCGGGGTCGGCATCGCTGAGACAGGCCCGCAAGACGGGCCGAAAGTCCAGATCGACATTATCCTCGCCCAAATCATCGAGCGCACGAACAAGCTCTAGGCGGCGTTCAGCCGGGAACTGGTACCAAGTCTGCCAGAATGCCGTGAGCGCCGTCGGGCCGAGTCCGGCGAGTACCTTCAGGTCAGCGTGGGCGAGCGGTCGCCCGAGGTCACCAAGGCTTGTCAGTTGTGCGTCAAAAGTCATCCGATGCTCCATAGCTCACACGCAGACCTGCATACAAAGACGCCCCTAAGGGGCGTCTTTCCCCCTTGCCTAAATCGGCGCGGGGGACATGGTGTGTGCGGGCACAACTCGCTACTCGTCGTCGTCGGCGTAGCGCCCGCCATAGCGGCGGCGGGTGGGCTGAACGTCGGTAGGCGTCTCCTCGGTGGTCTCCTCGGCCTCGGCCTCTTCGGTGGGCGTTGAGCCGGGGGCGGGCGTGTAGACGATCAGGCCCGGCAGCGCCGCATCGAGCGCGAACTCGGGGCCGTGTTCAAGCAGCGACTGGATCAAGGCCAACGAACCAGGGCGCAAGGTGTTGTAGCCAACGAACAGGTCGTCGAGGCTGATGGTGTAGCGCGGCGCGGTGCGGCTGCCGATCTGCTCGCCCATCGTCTCGATGACATGCTCAAGGATCAACTCGGCCTTGCGCCGCTCGCCCATCGGGAATGCCTTCAGGCGATTGAGCCGGGCGAAGCGGCTCTGGCTGGGCAGTTGGTCGGTATCAACGGCGGCGAAGAACGAGACATTGGCGAACGCGAACTTGTTCTTCTTCTCGTCGAAGGTCAGGATGCGGTCGCTGGTCTCGGCGGCCTCGGCGTAGGTGATGGTGAACATGTTCGTCTCTTGGCCGCGCGCAAGCGTGACCAGAGCGCCGGGAACCAGATGCGCGTGGAAGAACTCTTCCAGGCCATGCAGCCAGCCGCCACGGTTGCCAGTGGGGTAGCGCACTTCAACCAGCGCCTGGCTGTAATGCTGGGGCGAGTCGAAGCGCAGCACGGCGCTGCGCTGGTCGGGCAGCACCGGGCCGGGCAGCAGCGCGGCCAGACTCGCATCAAGGGGCAGCACGCCATGCTCCCACTCAAAGAAGGTGAGCAGGCGAGTCACGCTACCGGTCTGACGGATGGCCTCGACACTCTGTTCCAGGAGGCTATCGTCAAGCCCCTCGACCAGATACGAGGTGATCTGGCCCATCTCAGCCGCCTTCACCCGCTTGCCGCCAATGGCTGGCAGCCCTTTGGTAGACCAGAGCGAGGCACCCTCAACACCAACAAACTCGAAGTCCTTCTCGCGGTGCAGGCGATAGTTGAGCGAGAAGCGCACGCCCTCATAATCGGACTGGCGCGGGTTATGGTAGAAGACATCGGCGATCAATTCGGTGTCGAGCAGCGGCTCGCCGCGCTCAAGCAGGTAGTCCCGAATCTTACGCAGATCATTCTTGCCGAGGTTGATGACATTCACCTCAGGGAAATAGCGCCGCCCAAAGCTGACGATGCGCCGCAGCGGATCCTGCTCAAGCTTATCAACCAGCGCCTGGGCCAGCACCGCGCCATGCTCGGCGAGGAGCTCCTTCGTGGGCCGTCGCAGATCAATCGCGGTACCGTCAGCCAGGGTAAAGATCGTGCCGCGCTCGACCGGGGGCCGCGAAGGGCGAGCGGGCTTGACCACCTCGACGGGCGCTTCGACCGGGGCTTTCGTGACCACCGGCTTGACCACCTCGACGGGCGGCTCGACCGGCGCTTTCGGGGCTACCGGCTTGACCACTTCGACGAGCGGCTCGACCGGGGCCTTCGCCACCACCGGCTTGACCACCTCGACCGGCGCTTTCGGGGCTACCGGCTTGACCACCTCGGCGAGCGGCTCGACCGGGGCCTTCGCTACCACCTCGGCGGGTGCCTCGACCGGCGCAGCCACCACGGGCAGATCGACCGGCGCATCCTCAGACAACTCAGCGGCGATCAGCGCATCGTCTACGAACTCATCTTCCTCAGCAAAGGGTTCAGTCGCAAGGCCAGCCTGAACCTGCCAGTAGTCTGAGATAAAGACCGGCTCAATCGCCATGATCGCTGGGCGCGAAGTCGAGACAACCACGCTAATATCGTCAATCGGCAGGGGTTTATCGGGATCCTGGAGGCGCTGCTTGAAGCTGTGCGTGTCAATCTCGACACGAGGCACATAGACGCCATTGCGCGACGTGACAAAGCGCACCTCGTTGTCGGGGTGTTCTTCGCGCTGGAAGCGCTCATCAGACCCAAGGGCAACCTCAATCGCCTCGCGCATCGCGTTCACATCAAGCTGGTGGCGCGGGGCCAAAAAGACAGCCAGATTGGGCAGACTCTGGCGGATGGGCGCATCAAGGGCAAACAACGCGCCCTGGGCCACCATCAGATGATAAATCTCCTCGGCCAGCGTCGGCTGGTCGGCGGCACCCGTGGTCGGAGCGACGGTCATTCGCTATCCTCCATCACAAGCTTGCTCAACAGCTCAAGGTACTGCCGCAGTAGCTCGTCAATATCTTTAGGCTCGCCCGACGACCGCAGCCACTGGAGCAGCTTATCAAGCGCTGTCTCCCCAAAGGTGATCATTTTGGCGTCCATCGGCTCTCCATTGTAAGACAAGGTTCCAGGTGCCTGGTTTCAGGTGTCAGGCCGAGCGCATCAGAAAGCCTTGCGTATGCCTAAACTGTAAAGCAGCCACAAATCTTGTCTAAGCAGCACTAAGCAGAGAGGGCTACCCTCCCTGCTTTGTCAAATCATGGCGCACAATGCATTGGCCAGTATACCATCGCAGGGAAGTCTGTGCAAATCACGGACGACCTATGGCCTACGCGCTCGCGTAGGGTGGGTCGAGCGCCCACTTTGTTTCATGGTACGATAGGGGCATGTCGAAGATCGCCCTCTGGCGTGCGCCACAGACGCCCGGCAGCAGGCCGAGAAAGATGTTACCGCTGGCTCGCCGCTACGCCGCCGCGCTCGCACTCATGCTGATCGCCATGGTTCTTCTCGAATGGGCCTTGCCTGCGGCGGGCGTGCCGCCCTACCTCTTGCCGCCCCCCTCGCGTGTTGTCGCACGCCTGCTCGACCCACACAGCGACCTAGCGGGCCACGCGGTCGCCACAGGCGTCGCCGCCACCATCGGGCTGATCATCGGTGCCGCAGCGGGCCTCGCCCTCGCCATCGCTTTTGTGCAACTGCGCCCCCTAGAGGACGCGCTCTACCCGTGGGTGCTGCTCTCGCAGTCCATTCCAGCGGCAGCCCTGGCACCTTTGCTTACAATTTGGCTCGGCGATGGCATGGCCCCGCGTGCAGCGATGGCCGCCCTCTTCGCCTTCTTCCCCATACTGGTCGGTGCCGTCCATGGTCTGCGCGCTGTGGCCCCCGAAGAGCTGGCGCTGATGCGGGCCTGGGGCGCACGACCTTGGGCGGTCTTGTGTCACCTTCGCTTGCCCACAGCCCTGCCTGCAATCTTCAGCGGCCTTAAAGTCGCCGCCGCGCTTGCCGTCGTCGGCACCATTGTCAGTGAACTGGCCGGCAGCGGACGCGGCCTGGGCTTCGTGATCAGCGTCGCCACCTATCATCTCGCCACCGACCGCGTCTTTGCCGCCGTCACGCTCGCGACCATCATCAGTTTGGGGCTGCATATCGCTCTCGCCACCATCGAACGGGGCGTCGTCTTCTGGAAACGCGACTAAGGGGGCAGGGTTCAGGTGTCGGGTTTCAGGTGTCAGTTCGAGCGCCGCATCAAGCGCTGCGTGTGTCGAAACGCAAAGCCGGGGCGATCTCGCGCAAAGCCGCAAAGCCGCAAGGCATCTCTGCTTGGCACCTGACACCTATAGCAATCCTCTAGCGGTTGTGAAGTACCGTGCCCGTCCAAAACGCCCGCCCGGTGGCGGAAGCCACGGGCTATGGGCTGCGAAGACCGCCTGCGCGGCCTGGATAGCCTGCGAAGGCAGGCTTTGCAGCTACAAGAGCCGGGGACGTTAGTCCCCCGGATTCAACAACCTGGGTAGGATTGCTATAAGACCTGAACCCTGACACCTAAGACCTGAACCCTGACACCTAAGACCTGAACCCTAAGCTATGCGAACACTGCCTCTGCTTCTCGCCGTTGTGCTGCTGATTGGCGGCTGCGCCAGCCCGCAGCCGACGCCCACACTTACGTCCACCCCCCCTGGCGGCCCCGAGGTGCGCGCGGTCAGTATGCGCCTCCAGTGGTTTCCCCAGTGGCAGTTCGCCGGCTACCTCGTCGCCAAGCTCAAGGGCTACTACGCACAGGCTGGCCTTGACGTGACAATTAACCCCGGTGGCCCTGACCTCGTTTCGCTGCCGCTGGTGAGTACGGGGGCCGATACCTTCGGCAGCACGGGGGCCGACACCGTGCTCATCGCCCGCGACCAAGGTATTGACGTTGTCGCGCTTGCCACATGGTTCCAGGCCAGCCCCGTCGCCTTCATGGTTCACGCCGACGCAGGCATCACGGGGCCGCAGGATTTCCCCGGCCACAGCATCGGCATGTTCTATGGCGACAATGTTGAAACCGAGTACCGGGCGCTGCTTGCCGCCACCGGGGTTGAGCGGGCTACGCTCAAAGAGATCCCCGGCGACACCAGCATCGCGCCCTTCCTCGCCGGTCGCGTTGACATCTGGCCGGTCTACGCCACCGACCAGCCCAACTTGGCCCGCCGCGAGGGCGCGACGGTCAACTTGATCGTCGCCCGCGACTATGGCGTGCAGTTGATGGGCGATGTCCTCTTCACGACCGCCAAATTCGCCCGCGAGAACCCTGCGACTGTCAAGGCGTTTGTCGCGGCAACCCTGCGCGGCTGGGAGTACGCCGTCGCGCACCATGACGAGACGGTAGACATGATCCTCGCCTACAACCCGCAGCTCAACCGCGACCAACTCGTCTTCGAGGCCGCCGAGACGCTCAAACTCTTGCGCTTCGGCCCCGGCCAGCGCTGCCTCGGTTTCAGCGACCCGCAAGCCTGGGCCACCGAGGCAGCGCTGCTCCAGAAGCTCGCGATCCTCACCCAGCCTGCTGATCTTACGCAGGCGGTTCACGGTCAGGCCATCAGTGCGACCTACGCGGCACGCGGGGTACACTGCCCGTAGCTGAACATGGAGGGGTGCCCACGTCCACGCCTAATACAACTGCTCCAGTTGGTCGAGCAACGTGCCAAAGGTGTCCATCGCGGCCTGGATCGGGGCGGGCGTCGCCATATCAACCCCAGCGTCGCGCAGCAAGTCAATTGACGAGCGCGACGAGCCGCCGTGGAGGAAGCGCAGGTAGCGTTCGACGGCGGGCTGCCCCTCTTCACTGATCTGCCGACTGAGCGCCAACGCCGCCGAAAGGCCCGTGGCGTACTGATAGACGTAGAAGTTGTAGTAGAAGTGCGGCACCCGCGCCCACTCCAGCGCGATCTCGTCATCAAGGGTCAGGGCCGGGCCGTGATAGCGCACCATCAGAGCGTGGTAGCGCTCACTCAGCGCATCAGCGGTGAGCGGTTCGCCCGCCTCGACCATCTGATGAATCTTCAGCTCGAAGCTGGCAAACATCGTCTGGCGGATGATCGTGCGCCTAATATCCTCGATCTGCTGCACGAGCAACACGCGCCGCAGCGCCTCGTCGGCGCGGTGCTTGAGCATATAGTCGGTGAGCAGCGCCTCGTTCAGGGTCGAGGCCACCTCGGCGACAAACATCGTGTAGTTGCTATAGACGAAGGGCTGCGTCTTGCGCGTGAAGAATGAGTGCATCGAGTGGCCCAGCTCGTGGGCCAAAGTAAAGGCGTCGTCGAGCCGATCCTGGTAGTTGAGCAAGACAAAGGGCGGGGTGCCGAACGAGCCGCCGCTGTAGGCGCCGCTGCGCTTGCCGACATTTTCGTACACATCAATCCAGCGGCTGTCGAAGGCTTGCCGCAGCGCCGCCCCGTACGCCTCGCCCAGCGGCGCAAAGGCGGCCTGCATCAACTCGCGGGCCTCGGCGTAGGGCACCACCAGTTCAACACCGGGCACGGGCTGCGTGTAAAGGTCGTAGATGTGCAGCTCGTCGAGGCCCATAATCCGCTTGCGAACGTCCATATAGCGGTGAAAGGTGCCCAGATTCGCCTCGACCGTTTCGATCAGATTATGGTAGACCTCGGTCGGAATCTCGTTCGGGTAGAGCGCCGCATCAAGCGCTGAACCGTAGCGACGGATGCGTGCATTAAGAACGTGCGTACGTACCGCCGCACCCAGCGCCGTGCTGAGCGTGTTACGAAACGGCGTGAAGGCGCTGTAGTATGCCTTGAACGTATCGTGACGCACCCGCCGGTCGTTGCTCTCCATAAAGCGCCCGTAGCGGGCGTGCGAAAGCTGCACCGTCGCACCATGCTCGTCGGTGATGCTGGGGAAAGTCAGATCTGAGTCCGTCAGCATCTCGAACAACTCATAGGGCGTCCGGGTCACATCGCTAAACTCAGCCAGCAGACCTTCAACCTCTGCCGAGCGAATGTGGGCGCGCTGCCGACTAATGTTCGCCAGTTCGTAGGCATAATGGCCGAGACCCGCATCGGTGGTGAGCCACGCGTTAAACGTCGTCTCGGGGATGGCGAGAATCTCCGGCTCGATGAAGGCCATCTGGGCCGAGATGCGGGCCGTGAACGAGCCGGCCCGCTCTTGGATGGCTTGACCAAGCGCGTCGGTCGCGTCGCTGTCTTTGCGATGGGCGGCGTAGACATAGAGCGCGTAGAGCCGCTGGCCCACCGCATCGCGCAAGCGCAGCGCCTCGATCATCTGGGCCGCACCCGCGCCAAGCGTACCCTGGCGTGCGGCGACGGCCTTCGCCAGTTCCTCCACCGCCACCAACTCTTGCTCCCATGCGGGGAGATCGGGGAAGATCAGGCCGAGGTTCCACGTCCACTCGACGGGCACCTCGCCACGGGCTGGCACTTTCTGGGTCGCAATCGTCATCGCAAAGACTCCTGATGGTGATGAGCTTCTGCTTGCCTCCCGACCCCAGCGCCAAGGGTGCGCCGCATCGGGAGACAAGGTTCGCGGCTATGGTACCGTTTGGGCACACGCAGGGCTTCCTGATGCGCTCTGGCTGAAACCTGAGACCGGACACCTGAAACCTTGACGTAGGCATTATACGCACGCACCAGCGCCTTGTGCCACGAAAAAGCTGCGCCGCTACCGTCGTTGCGCCACGCTGATCCCGAAGCTGCCACGCAGCGCCACCACGCGGCCCGCACGCTCGACAATCGGGAAGCGCTCGCGGAAGTGCGGCGGTCATCTGCTGAGACTCCTTCCCTTGCGCTGCTGTCAGATCGAGTATAGAATAAGTGTACGCAAAATACGACAAAAAAGGGACTTGACCCTATCCGATTTCAGGTTACAATACCCTATAGTGGCTTGGGCCGCGCTGAAGATGCATGCGAAGCGTCAGGGAGTCTCCATGAGCGACGAATACCAGTATCCAAACACGAAACAACGCCGACGCCTCCGCCAGGAGTGGGATGCTGAGCGCATCCGTGCGCTACGCGAGCATATGGGCATGACCCAGCAGCAGATGGCCGACGAGCTAGAGGTGCGCCAACAGACGATCAGCGAGTGGGAGACAGGGGTACACAAACCCCATCGCTCGACACAGAAGACCCTCTCAATGGTAGCCGAGCAAGCAGGCTTCGCCTATACGCTCAACGCGCCCGCCGAAGCAGCGCTTACCGCTGAGGTGCCGCCCAAGAAGGCTTGACGCTTACACGGAACCGTGTTAGTATGAGTATGCGCCGTGCAGCGTAAGCGGCACGCGGAGGGCACGACCGTCGTCGTGCCCTTTTCTTCCTCAGCTAATCCCTTTTCGTGTGAGGATCGCCATGGCTACGCGGATCGACCTACCGTGTGCGGAGTTACGCCGCTTGTACCTTGAGGAGCAATTGAGCATGGCTGGGATCGCGGCGATCTTCGGCTGTAGCCCAGCCACGATCTCGAGTCGGATGCGCGTCTACGGCATTATCGCACGGTCGGGGCGCTTCCAGGCCCGCCCAATCCCCGAGGCCATCCTCGCGTTGCTCTACAGCGACAAAGCCCTGCCGATCCGAATGATCGCAGCCCACTTCGGCGTAAGTATCGGCACCATCCACAATCGCCGTCGCGCCTACGGCATCCCAGCACGGGACCGTCGTCACCATTAGGGACAGCTTCGGCAGGATATAACAAAAACTCTTTGCACTTTCCACAGGGCAGAGCGGCATGTGTGCCTTAGCAGCGCCACAATGGGCTTACACATTGTTGACCATTGCCATGACGTGTGCTAGAATGGCCCCGGAATCGTATGTAACGTTACTGGGGCCAAGGTTCCTGCCCATACGGGCGTAGGAGGAGGGGTAGTTCATGGCGGAGCCGGAAAGCATCCTGCAGCTTGGCATCGAAGCGGCGCGCGAGGGCAAGAAGGAAGAGGCGCGCCAGCTCTTTCGCCTGCTCACCCGCCAGGAGCCTGATAACTCCCAGGGCTGGTTATGGCTCGCCGGCGTTGCCGAGAACCGCGAAGAGCGCCAGAATGCGCTTGAGCGCGTCCTCGCCTTCGAGCCCGAGAACGAGATGGCGCTCAAAGGGCTCCAAGCCCTTGGCGTGCGCCCGAGTTCAGTGGACAGCATCCCCGATGATAGTCCGCCCCCGGCAGCAAGTGTCCCCACGCCACCAGCCCCAGCCCCGATTGATGACGACCCGTTCGGCGATGATGACCCATTCGCTGAGCTGAATAATCTCTCTGAGACGATGGCCTCTGACACCTCTGGCCCAGTGCGCCGCGCTGAGACAGTCGTTGAGGCCAGCGACAGCGCAGCCAGTAGTGGCAGCCCTGTTGCCGCCACTGGGGCCGCCAGTTCACGCCGCACTGATTCGAGTGCCGCCAGAGCCACCAGCAGCCCTCGCCGCGCCGATTCGAGCGCCAGCAGCCGGAACCCGCGTCGTCCTGCTGCCGATGAGTATGAGTCCTCCAGTAGTGGTGGCCTCAACCCGCTCCTGGGACTGCTCCTCTTTCTCGTTGGCCTCGGTCTGATTGGCCTGCTGATCGCCTTCCTCTTCCCCGGCCTCTTCGACCGCAAGCCAGTTGCCACCATCAACCCTGCTCAGACCACAGTCACTCGCACAGCCGAAGCGGGTCTCGTTGCCACGAGCGTGGTTTCAGGTAGTACCCAGCCCACCATAAACCCAAGCGCCCCGGTTGCCACTATTGACCCCAACGCCCCGGTTGCCACCATTGACCCCAACGCCCCGGTTGCTACCACAAACCCGAGCGCCCCGGTTGCCACCATTGACCCCAACGCCCCGGTTGCGGCAACCGCCCCCGTTCCGACGACCGTCCCCAATACGGGCAGCACCCCCGCAGGGCAGCCAACCCCGCCGCCCGCTGATGTCAGTAAGGCCAATCCGGCGATTGTCAATGCGAACACCCCGCTTCAAAGCGGAGGCTGGCTCTACGACTTCAACCAGCCAACCTACGCCGCATCGATCATTGGCAACCTCGGCCAGCACAGCCCGAAGAACGGACGCTTCGTAGTTGTCCTCGCCTTTGCAGTCAATAATACCGGCACCGCCCAGGCGATCCCCGGCAACTTCTTCGTTCTGAAGGACGCGCAGGGTCGTGTCTGGGAGTCCCGCCCCGAAGTCTCGACCGCTTATGTTGTCCCTGACGTGAACGCCGACTTGGCCCAGACCAGTCCGCTGCCGCCCGATGGCATCACCCGCAGCATCGCGGTCGTCTTTGATGTCGCCCCCGACGCGACAGACTTGGTCTTCTTCGCCCGTAGCAACCCCCTTCAGGGTTGGATCGTGTTGCGTAGCGTCTAAGGCCCGTCCCCTTAATCGAGCGGTTACCACATCTTCGGAGAGGGCTAAGCCCTCTCCGAAGCATATCCCCCCATGAGCAACCAGCCAGCGATCAATCTCGACCAACTCCTACAGATGGCCGCTGCGGCTACCCGCAGCGGCAATAAGGCCGCCGCACGCGCACTCTTCCTCGCCCTCGGTCGCGAATACCCTAACGATACGCGAGTCTGGAGGGGCCTTGCCGCTGTCGCTGCCGACCCTGATGAGCAGCGCATGGCCCTCAAACAGGTTCGTACCCTCGACCTCGCTCGTAAGGGTGCCAACACCGATCAACCGCGTCTCGACGAGACCAACTCTGCTGCTACCGACCCTAACACCACCAGCACACGCCCAGAGTTGGTCGCCCCCACGATACACGCGCCCCCGCTCATCCCCCCTGAGCCAGTCCAGCCAGCGCATGACGAGCTTGAAGCGCCGCGCGCGCCCTTCCCCTTGCTCAATCTCATTGCGCTGCTGCTGATCTTACTGCTCCTGGCGGTTGTTGGGGGCACCATCGGACGCAACTTTGTCGGCAACCCAACGGTAGCCATCGCCCCCTCAGCCTCGCCCATCCTCGCAGTCATCCCGGACTCCGGCAGTTCGTCTGGATCAACCCTTAGTGCGACGACTAGCGCCACCCTCGCTCCGACGGTAGGCACTATCCCGACAAGCACACGGGCATCGATCAGCGCCGCCAGCACAGGCATAACGACAGCAACCCTGGTGCCAACCACCACGCCTGTGACCAGCACAACGCCCATACCATCCCCGACGGATCTCACGGTGCCCACGTCTGCGCCATCCACAGAGTTGCCCCTCGGCCAGATTATTGACTACGACGGCTGGAGCGCCACGCTGCTGCGCCCCGACTATGCCGTGGCGCTCGATGGCGCCATTGGCGTCCTGCAACCGACCGGGCGCTTCGTACTCGCCGTCGTCGCAGTCAGCAACAATAGCCCGATAGCACGGGCCATCCCGCAGGGCCTCTTTACCCTCACCGATAGCGCTGGACAGCACTACACACCCCTCCCCGGAGCCTCAACGGCGTACCTGGCCCTCTATGAGCGTGGACAGCGGGGCGACTTGGCCCTCGAAGATACCCTCGACCCAGGCAGCGGCATGCGGAGCGTGCCCATCCTCTTTGATGTGCCCCTCAACGCCAATGGTTTGCGCCTAACAATTATGGGTGCCGCTGGTGCTGGCTGGCCCATCGGCGACGGTGGCCCGACGACCGTCGGGCCGTAGCCCACTATCCAGTATTAGCGTCACTTTTTGCCCAAGCGCACGGTACATGGTCAGTAACAGGAACCTGACCAGGAGACGACCGTGCGCCATACGCAACTCACCACCATTCTGCTGGCCAGTGCCGTACTATTCACGGCCATTGCTACGCCGCCCCGTGCTGTAGCCACCGGCCCTGTCGTAGTGATCAACGAGTTCATGCCCGCCCCAAGCGACGGTGTTGAATGGGCCGAACTGCTCAATCTTGGCGATGAACCCGCCGATCTGAGCGGCTGGCGCATCGACGATGATCTACCTACCAATAGCGTCCGTGTACTCTTTACGCCAGGAACCAGCCTCCCGCCCGGTGGGCGCTACATACTTGAGTGGAGCGCCAGCCTGCTTAATAATAGCGGCGACACGATCCAGTTGATCGGCCCTGGCGAACTGGTGGTCGATGCCTATACCTATGGCACGGCCCCGGCTACCCAAAGTTTCGCTCGCCAGCCTGACGGGGTTGGTGGCTGGGTTGTCGGCGTGCCGACAAAGGGTACGCCCAATAGCCTGCTTATACCCACAGCCACATTGACCGACAGCCCGACCGTGCCCCCAGCCAGTTCCAACAACCTGACGCCGACCGCACCCTCAGCCGTTGATACACCAACGCTTACGACGCCTACAGCTATATCACAGGACACCGCGCTAAACTCCACCACGCCAACGGTATTACCGGCGGCATCGTATACTCCTTCGCCGACTGATACGCCAACGGTGAGCAACACACCGTCGCCCACTGATGCACCCACCTTGACCCGTACTCCCTCGCCGACGCGCACGCCCTCGCCGACGCGCACGCCCTCGCCGACGGACGAGCCGACGGTGACGCGCACGCCCTCGCCGACGCGCACGCCCTCGCCGACGGACGAGCCGACGGTGACGCGCACGCCCTCGCCGACGCGCACACCCTCGCCGACGGACGAGCCGACGGTGACGCGCACGCCCTCGCCAACGCGCAC
>CAIWXH010000583.1 GCA_903916565.1 uncultured Oscillochloris sp.
CCGTGAAGGGTGCGATGGACTGGGAGCAAGCGTTGCGGGTGACGTCCTTGGATGATTTGCCGTGGACGGCGGACATCGGTGGCAACCTTGCCGGTGTGAATTTGGCGTGGATACCCTGGTTCAAATCTCGAGGGATTGGTGGCAAGTTGTCCGGGTTGGGTACGATCACGGATTTGCAGCTCGGCCCGAAGTTGCATCTCGGTGCAGCCATCGACAATTTGAGCATCGGAAGGGCGGGGAGCTATGGCCCGGCGACGCTGGAGCTTGATACGGTGAATGGACTGGAGGCCACGCTGAGCGTTGGGGATTGGCAACTGATTTCGGCGCTGGGCTTTGACGAGGAGGGGATGAAGGGGACGCTGGACGTGAAGAAAGCCGGCGCTGCGAAGGGGCAGGCGGCGCCGCTGCATGCGGCGTTTGAAACGCGCCAGATCGTGTGGGGCGACACGCTGTTCCCGCAGCTCAGCACTGAAGATCCCGTCAACCTCGAAGTCCACGCCAACCGCTTCGATGTGGGGACCCTGGCTCCGTTCGTGTCCCCGGCGCTCAGCTACATCGGCGGGCAACTGGACGGCGACTTCAAAGCGTCGTGGTCGCCGAAGGCAGGAATGTCGTCGTTGCGGGAGGTGAACTTGACGCTGTCCAACGGGGCCTGCGAGGTGCCGCTTCTCGGCCAAGAGTTTACTGGCATCGTGGCGCACATGAGCAAGTCCGGTTCGAATCGGCTACAGTTGGATGGCGTTCGCGCGCTTGCGGCAGTGGGAAAGCTCGACGCGCTGGCGGTGATCGAACTGGTGGATCTGGTGCCGTCCCATGTGGCGGCTTCGGTCTGGACCGATGCTCGGAACCGGATACGCCTTACCTACGAGGGGATCCCGATGGGAGACTTCGAGGGGGTCGTTTATGCGGACGTGGACTTCAGAAAAAATGCAAACGAGGCCAACCTCGCCTTTGCAAACGCGAAGATCGCGCTTTCGGAGGCGGAAGTCAGGAACGTGCAGGATACGGCCGTGAACCCAGAAATTCATACGGTTCCCAGCCCAGGGGGGATCCGTTTTGCGGGGAGCGGAGGGGTGGTCGAGGACGCGACCGGCACGAGCGGCGCCTCGGAGAAGCCATGGAAGGTAAGGCTTACGACACGCACCCCGATCGCGGTTTCGAGGTCGGACCTGAACCTGACGATTGCTTCACCGAAGGATGCCGATCAGGCGCCGCTGCTAACCTATCCGGATGAGCGCGGGCGAGCATCGATGCAGGGGTATCTGGAGCTGGGCGAAGGACGCCTACAGGTGGTTGGCAAGGGATTCGAGTTGGAGCGCGAGCAGGGGCGTTTGACGTTTGACCCGAACGCTGACCCGGGATCGCCGTTGTTGAACGTGACGGCTCGATGGGACGCGCCGGATGGGACTCGGGTGCTGGCGGAGGTTGTGGGGCCGTTGAAGGCTCCCCGGGTGAAGTTTCGGAGTGTACCCGCGAAGCCTTCAATATCGCTGGCGCCGAAATCCCCCACCGGTCCGTAGCATGATGGGCCTGCTGCGCTGGGAGCCGCCTTGGCGGCGACCAGCTCCGCCGTGTCGCTGGCGCCGAAATCCCCCGACGGTCCGTGGCCCCAAGCTCGATCTCTGCGCTGGGAGCCGCCTTGGCGGCGACAAGCGCATCTGATCGTGAGCTCCAGGCCGTCCCGATGTCACTATCCGCGCGAGAAACTCGCCCATCGTTCGCGCATGAGGTAAGCGAGCACCCAAGCACGCAACGCACAAAAGGCGGAAGGCCCGGTTGCTGCCAGGCCTTCCCGTCGCAGTTAGGCACGCGGTGAAGCGCTGCGACGCAGGTCGCCCCTTCGCACGGCCCAGTACATCGGTCAAGTTTTCGACGTCGCGTGCTTAAGCAAGTGCATGCTGGTCCGAAAATATCTGGAGTTGTGTTGCAGGTGGTGCAGGAAGACGTTCTATATGTGCCGTTCGCACTTCTGCGGGCAGGCGTACTGCACGGCTGACTGCCGCGGGGAGGGATATCGAGCGGTTCAGGACCAGGCACGGGCCGAGCACCAAGCCAGCGAAGAGGGACGGCTGGACCAGCGCGACCGGATGCGCGATCACCGAGCGCTACAAAACAAGCCTGTGACGGATGATACTTCCAAAGGGTTGCCCGCGTGCGGCAAGGTGCCTTCGGATTTCGTGCCGCCTACGTCGATTCCCGACGTGCTCGCGCCCGCAGTCCTGGAGCAGACCGATGTTGCAGCAGTGGATCAAGTCGAGAATGCGCGCGGAGCGCCGGTGCGGGCAGAGCTTCCGGAAAAGGTTGGGAACAAGCGTGCACCGGGCGTCGTACGCTGCACGGTGTGCGGGGTCATCCTGCCAGTACGGCGCTGGCAAGTCGGTCTGCGGCCTGGGTAGCGAGACGGGTGCCACGCTGACGGGTTGGCTGCGGGTGTCCCGATGAAGGAGCTCATCGAGGTGCCCAGGCTGCACGAGATTCGGGATATACCTGAGACGGCGATCCTCTCGGTACTGGAGCATGCGCTGCTGGTGGGCAGCTCGAGTTTGATCGTCGAGCACCCGCCGATCGGGAATGTCAGCGAGTGCTACGAGGGGCGAGTGCCGCCACGCACTGTGATGCTGGCGCAGCTCATCGTAGACCGCTGCAAGGAGTTGTCCGACCTGATCTGCTGGTACCGGCGCAGCTGTGCCCAGTTGCTGACCAAGCATTCGATCTTTGCCGAAGACCGAGAAGAGCAGGAGCTGTTCTGAGCTTGGGCTGATTAGCCCATCCAGGGAGATACCAATGTCTACCAACACTCACGCTTCCCTGACGGGGCGCGTTGCGGGAAACGTGCGCCTCATACCGATTGACACCTTGCGCACAAGCTACGGCCCGCTGCGTCCAGGAGCCATGTCGCCGCGCATGGAGCAAGGCGCCGACCTTCCGCTGCGCGTGGCGCGGTGTCCGGACACCGGGCAGGGCCCAGCTTTTGAGGTTCTTGACGGGTTCAAACGGCTGGAGCGCTGGCGAGAGCAGGGCGCCACGACGGTGCCGGTTGTGGTCGAGGCTCCGGCGCAGGTTGTGCAGCACAAGCGGCTGATGCTTGCTGTCAACGCGCCTGCGCGCACGATCACGGCGCTGGACGAGGCGCGCGTAGTGTGCTCGTTGATTGAGGACGACCACCTGACACCCACGCAGGTGGCACGTCTGCTCGGCCACAAGCCAGACTGGGTTGCGCGGCGAAAGGCGATCGGAACGCGCCTTGCGCCGTCTGTCGAAGAGGATCTGGCATCGGGCGCGATGGGACCGACCCTGGCGCACGCGCTCACATCACTGCCGCAAGACGACCAAGATGCGCTGCTCCAGAGTATCAGGAAGCATGGCCTGAGCGCGCGCGATGCGTTGATGATACTTGGAGCTTGGCGCGCGGCGGACCCTGCTGATCGGAAGCAATTGCTGCGTGCTCCAATTGAGCATCTACGAGGCGAGCAAGCGGCCCAGCCGACCCTGTCGCCCAGAGTCGCGCAACTGGAAGCGGACTTGCATCGGATACGACGTGCCTTTGCCGACTTCGCGGCGTTCCAGATCCCCCCGGAGTTGGCTCCCGCCGAGCGGCGGCGTCTCGAAGCGCTTGAGCGTGCCGCCGTGGCCGACGTGCAGCGGCTTGCAGCCGAGCTCACTGTATCCACCCAAACCCTACCCACTTCACCACAGGACACCACCCATGAGCAATACCGACCCAAGCAGCCTGATTCAAGTTTCGACTTCCCCCACGGAACCGACCGTCCCGCCGGATCAGCAACCGACGCCGCCACGGAAACGGGGCCGAAAGCCCGTCGAAATTTCGGAAGAGATACGACAGGAAATCCTACGCCTACAGCCGTTCTACAGCGTCAGGCAGATGTCCCCGCGGGTGGGCATAAGTCGCAAACTGGTCGGCCGGGTGCTAGATCAGCACGACCTGCGGCCGTGCTCCCCAACGCCGCAGCAAAGCCCTGCGGACAGCAGCAAACTAGACCCCTTCCGGGAGATGGTCGCCCAGCGGGTCAGCGACGGCCTGACCACATCGAGGATCTTCCGCGAGATCCGACAGGTTGGCTACCAGGGAGGTCGCACTATCCTGAGCGATTATGCGCGGGTACTTCGGGCCCAGGTGACGCCCAGGCCCAAGAAGTCGGTCAAACGCAGGTTTGAGACGGACCCGGGCGAAGAGATGCAGATCGACTGGTCGCCCTACGAGGTTTCCATCGGCGGCCGCAACGTCAAGATTCACGTCTTTGGCTGCCTGCTGACCTGGAGCCGCAAGCTGTACGCCTACGCCTTCCGCGATGAGCGCCAGCCCACCCTGTTCGAAGCCATGGTCTGCGCCTTCGCCTACTTTGGCGGGCTCGCCGCCCGCATGGTGCTTGACAACATGTCCACCGCGGTGCTCGGCCGCATCGGCAAAGAGAATAAGGTCCTGTGGCATCCTAGCTTCTTGGACCTTGTCCGTCACTACGGCACCGTGCCTTTCGCCTGCAAAGTCCGGGACCCTGACCGCAAGGGCAAGAAGGAAAAGTCTTTTCGCCTGGTGGAGGACGACTTCATTCGCGGCTCAAAGTTCTCCTCCTTAGACGACCTCAACGTGCGTCTTCGCCTGTGGCTCGACAGCACTCCGGAATGCTGCAATCTGCGCGTGCATGGCACCACGCGCCGGGTTCCCAACGAGGCCTTCGTGCAGGAGCAGCCGACTCTGATTCGTCTGCCGGATCAACGTTTCCCGGTGTATGAGCCGTCTTCGCGCGAGGTAGATTGCGACAGTACCCTATCTGTCAGGGGCACGCCGTACAGCGTCCCGGCCTTCCTCGCCAATCGCACTGTGGCGGTGCGCCTGTTTGCAGAGTACTTCGAAGTGCTCGACACGTACGGCCGAGTTGCCTTCAGCCGTCACTATGTGTCAGACGACGAAAAGGGCCGACCCGTCATCGACAAGACCCACTATGCCAACCTGCCACGCAACTCCCGCAGCGCCGCCAGCGGCGAGCGAATCGATCAAGCTTTCGTCCTGCGTTTCGCGGAGTTGCAGCCCTTGGTCGACGGCCTAAAACGTCGAATGAAGTCTTTCGCCCCCATCCACCTGCGCGCCCTGCTGCGGCTGTGCGACCGCTTCGGCCAAGAGGCGTTCCTGGTCGCGGCGCGGCGTGCGCAGGAGTTCCGTCGCTTCGACGCGCTGGCCGTCGAGCGCATCCTGGAGCGCACTTACCCCAGCACCGCCGCCCAAGTCGCCGCCTGCGAGCCCATCTCCCCGTTGTCCGGCCACGGCTCCGCAGCCCTGGGTGAGGTAGACTGCGGCTCGCTGGACTCCTTCGCACAACTCGACGCTGCTCAACCCACCACCGACATCCCATAACCTACCAAGGAGCCCCATGGCCCGAAATAATAGACGACTTGCCGTGCCTGACCCTGTCGAAGAACTCATCCAAACTGCCATCGACCTGGACCTCACCGCCCTGGCCGCAGCCTTGCGCGAACTGCTCGACCGTGCCGAGCGCGAAGGCCTGTCCTTCACAGACTTTGCGCTTTGTATGCTACGCACTGAGGCCCATGTCCGCAAAAACCGTCAGCTCGATCGTGACCTGAAGCGCTCTCGCCTAGGCCCGACCGAGGGCCTTGAAGGCTTCAACTTCGCCCTTCGTCCACAACTTGAACCGCGGGTCGTAAAAGAGCTTTTTAACTGCGGATTCGCCCAAGAAAGGCGCAACGTGCTGTGCCTTGGCAAGCCCGGACTGGGAAAGACCCGCATCGCCAAAGCCATCGCCCACGCAGCCTGCCTCGCGGGCTATTCCACCCTGTGCGTCGTCACCGCGGAGATGCTCGAAGAACTTCATGCCTCCCACGCGGACGCTACCTTCAAACGAGCGATGCGCCGCTACACCAAGCCGCAAGTCCTGGTGATGGATGAATTTGGGTACGAGCCCTTCGACTCCGCTGCCACCGCCTACCTCTTTCGCCTAGTCTCCGCGCGTCACGGCCAGGGCTCCATCATCCTGACCGCCAATACCGGCTTCACGCAGTGGAAGAATCTCTTCCCCTCCGAGGCCCAGGCCATCGCAACCGTCGATCGCCTCGTGGACCGCGCCACCATCCTGCGCTTCACAGGCAAAACCTGCCGCGCTCCGCACGAGATCACCGGCGCCCCGCTGGACTGATCCCTTATCCGTCCCCAACTCGCCAGCCGGCTACGCCAACCCGTGGGGTTGATGCGCACGCCCGCACCTACAGAATGCCACAAGCTTGATTTCGGGACCAGGCCGACAGCGGGTGATTGGGCTCCAGCGCATGCTCGACGAAAGTCCGGGGGCCAAGTGTCGTTTGATATCGGGGCCAAGCCGACAGCGGGTGATTTGGCGCCAGTGGTGATGAAGC
>CAIWXH010000584.1 GCA_903916565.1 uncultured Oscillochloris sp.
CGCTCCCACAGCCGGTAGCAGACGACCTGGAGCTGCATGGGCTCGATGCTCTGGCCCAGCACCACTTCGCTGCTGCCATCAGGCCGCTGCACGCTGGTCTGGCGTAGGTCGTCAATCAGCTTCGCCGCTGCCTCGTCGCGGAAGTTGCCGCCTACCGTATGGGCTGGCTCCTGCACCGCCCGTCGGGCATGGGCCGGGTCAAGCAGGTCGAGCCGAAACAGAGTGTCGAGCCGAGTAGGCAGTGCCACCAGCAGCGGGCGCAACTGACCCAGGTAGTCCTCACGGATGGCAAAGAGCGCCCAGCGGTGCGGATCTTCCAATGCTGCACCCAACTCTGCCAGGAAGGCATCCTTCGCTGCACGGTCGGTCGTATCGGCGGTCAGCACCTCCTCGAACTGGTCGAAGATCAGCACTTCGTCCACGTCACCGTCGCTGCGGCGCTGATCGAGGTAGCGCGTCAGGCTGATCTGGGCCAGATCCGCCGGGGCACTGCGCTGCGCGGGGGGCACCTCTTCATCGAGGGCTGTGAGCGTGGACAGAAGGTAGCGGTTGGGGCCGAGGGTCACGACCTCCGGCGGCACCTCTGCATGAACCCGAATCGACCGGCGCACCACAAAACCCTCGTCGCGCAGGCGCGGGATGAGCGCCGCCTGGATGAGCGAGGTCTTCCCGGCCCCCGAGGGCGCATGGAGCAGCACCAGTCGGCGGGCAATCAGCAGGTTGAGGAGCTTGGCTAGCTCGCGGTCGCGCCCGAAGAAGCGCGCCCCCTCGCCCTCTTCAAAGGCGCGCGGGCCAACATAGGGATTCGCGATGGGTTTGCTCATCGCTTCCCTCCATCGAGCACGCTTTGGGACGCATCCCAGCGCGTACGCAATTCACGGATGAAATCCTCGGCGTTGCCCCAATAGACGCTGATCGTAGCTTGGTACGCCTGGGCCGCCGCCGGGCCAAAATAATCCTTCAGGTACTGACGGGCGGCCTGTGGATTAAGCGCGGTGTCTTCCTGCGGGTCAATTTGCACGGCGACGTGGGCGTATTGGCTGCGCCGTTGCCCTCCCGAAAGGCGCAGCATACTCTGGAGTAATGCGCGAAAGCTCCAATCGTCGAAGCGGAAGCCCAGGAAGAGCAGGGCGGTGTCGGCCAGGGCACGCTGTACCTCGGGGGGGATGAGCCGGACGTTGGCGCGCACCCCGATCAGGTAGCGGAAGTAGTCATCCTCGGTGATGACGAGCGACTCGGGGTCGTCGAGGTGGCCGAGCAGGTGGTAGACCAGGGGTGCCTCCGGGGTGGGCGGCTCGATTTCTTCGCCGACGAAATGTTTCTCCTCCACATGCCAGGGGCAAACCTGCACCTGCGCTGGTCGCCTAGCGGTCTGGAGCGCGTCGGCGAGCAGCGGGTCGGGGCTGGCAGTGAGGTAGATCGGCAGCGGCAGAGCGGCAAGCACCCGATACGGCTCGTCGGGGTGTGCATCGCGTGTGATGGTACCCGCCGCGCTCAAGAGCGTCGCGAGTGGTGTGCGCGGCCCGAAGGACGACGCGAGTGTCGGGGCGCGTGCATGCACCGTCTGGCGGATCTCGCGCTCAACCTCGTCGCGCATAAAGGCCACCGACTGATTAACCGCGAGGTACTGCGCCACCTGGGGGAGGTCGTCGCGGGCAATGCGGGCCAGGGGAAAGCCGTGCTGCACGGCGAGACGCTGGGCGAGATCGCGTGAGGAGCCGGTGATGGATTCGCGTAACCCCAAGCCGAGGATCGGCGTGCATTTGCCGCGCTCAATGCTGCGCAGCAGGGCCGGCCAGCGCTGGAAGTCCTGCGTATCGAAACCGGGCTCATACCAAATCCGACCGCTGCGCAGGCGGGTGAAGAGCGCCGGTGCCCACCAGTCAGGCCGGTCGGCAATCGTCTGACGAGCAGCGGCGAGGGCGCGGTCAATTCGCCCGTCGCGGTGCAATTCCTGAAAAAAGGCCGGTGCGAAGGTGGTGTTGGTCGCGATGCTGAGCGGCCCCTGCATCGCGATCACCGCAGGAATACCAGCAGTCGCCAACCGTGGGCCGAGGGATGCCATGGCATTGTGGCTCCCGTCGCCGGCGCTTTGACAACTGGATAGCAGCACGAGGCGCGGGCGAATGGGCAGATCCGCGATGTGCGCCACGACATCCTCACCCGGGATGCAGGCCACCTGGCCCTGCCCATCATCGAGAAAGAG
>CAIWXH010000585.1 GCA_903916565.1 uncultured Oscillochloris sp.
ATGGCGAGGATGGTGCCGTGCAGGGCCAGCCCGGCGCCGCCGGTCGCATTGGGGCGAGCGGGGCCGATGCCGACCCCGTCGTCAGTCACCGTCACCTCGACCAGGGGCGGGCCACCGGGGCTGGTGCGGCAGCCCGCCGTCACGCGCAGCGCCAGACGGCGGGCGCCGTTGCCGCCGCGCCCGTGACGGGCCGCGTTGCGGGCGGCCTCGCGGGCCGCGTAGTAGAGCGACTCGGCCTTTAGCGGCTCAAGGGCGCAGGCCGCCGTCTCGGCCTCGGCGGCTATTTCCCACAGCAGGCTATCGAATGCGCCCGCCAACTCACCCTCGACGGCCCGCCGTAGGGCGCCCAGCGGCCCGTGTCGCTCAAGCTCTGGCCCCGCCGCTGACGGCAAATCGTGCAGCAGGTTCGAGATTTGTTTGTGAATGGCGCTGAGTTGGGCGCGCAGCCGTGGCCCCTCGGCACCTTCAAGAATGGCGGCGTGGATTTGCGGCAGCACCTCGTCGTGCAGCAGCCGCCGCGTGCGCCGGTCGAGTACCTGATCTTCGGCGAGACGACGCCGCTGGAGTGCCACGAGCCGGCGGGCCATTTCGGCGCCAGCCTGCCCATCAACCAGCCGCTCGGCGGCGGCGCGGGCGAGGGCCATCTCCTCCTCGGTGTACAGGCCACCGTCGCGCTTGACGCCCAGCAGCAGCACGCCGATCAGGCCACGCTCGCCCATCAGCGGCACCGCCCAGACCGCCCCGCCAAAGGCCGCCGGTTCCACCGATAGGCAAAGCGGCGGCGCGACGGGCAACTCGGCGGCGAGGGTTGCCACGGCGCGCAGCGGCGGCGCGGCCTCAGACGGCAGCGCCAGGGGCGGCCCCGCTAGGGCGGCGAGTGAGCCAAGGGGCACGAGATAGGCCGTCTTGGCGCCCAGCAATTCGCCGCACAAGGCCACAAATGGTGCCACCGCGCCGTCGGTCGTGGCGTTGGGCGCACTGCCGCCTGGGCGCACCAGCCCTTCAAAAAGCCGCTGGCTCGTGACAAAGGGCCGCAGGCTGCCCAACGTTCGCTCGCGCTCCTCGAAAGAGCGCCAGCCCAACAGGGCAAAGAAAACGGTCATCAGCACCGTGGCGATGAGCACCTGGTAGATCGGCTGCTCGGGAAGGCCCGCGCCGCTCATGCTCCAGCCGACGGTCAGGCCATAGCCAGCGGCCAGAATGAGCGCCCGCCGCCACTGGTGCCGCAGCTCGCCACGGGGCAGCACCTTGCCGGTAAAGACCTCATAGGCCACGATGGCCTGGCCGATCAGCACCATCGCCACGGCGATCAGCAGCCCGATGCAAAGGTCAAAGACGATAATCGCCGTGAGGACGCGGGCGCTCATGCTCGGCAGTTCACCCTGACGCACCTGCTGCAGCAGCCAGGTGGCGGCGCCGCCGACGCCCATACCGACGGCCAGCAACACCCAGGTGGCGGCGACCAGCCAAGGCAGCGCCCGCTGCCGGGCCTCGGCACCCATAAAACGCTTGGAGCCAGCGGGCGCGTGCAGCACGGCCAGCGCGAAAATGGTGCAGAGGACGCTGTAGACGGGGTAGATCAGGGTCACGGCTGGCAGCGGCCCCACCGCAAAAAGCGGCGCAAACCCGCGCCCAACCACATCGCTGTAGTCGGGCAGCGGGTCAAAGAGCAGCAACGTCACCAGGGCAACCAGCCCGATAGCGCTGACCGCGACGAGCCAGCGGCGGGCCACGGGGCGGCGCAGGGCACCGCTGTACCAGGCCATCACCAGATACCAGAGGTACGGGGCTGCCAGTAGCACCAGCCAGCCCAGCCGCCACCACAGCTCCATCTCGCCGCTGAAGGTGCCGATCACGCGCCCCACCACAGCGGTGTGGCCGATGAAAAAAGCCGCCCCGAAGAGCAGCCCGCCGCCCGCGACCCAGGTACCCCAGGTGCGCCGCTCGGCATTCAGCAGCACGGTCAGGCCCAGCCACAGCAGCACCACGGTGTTGAAGAGCGAGGTGGCGATCAGCGCCCAGTCGAACAGGCTGAGGAGGCGGTAGCTCACAGCGCGTAAGGCGTCCAGGCACCGCGCTCATCTTCGGCCAGGATCGTCCCATCTTCGGCCCAGTTGAGCAGACGACCGGCCTGCACGATCAGGGCGGCGCGGGTGCGGGCGATCTTTTCGTCGGCGGCGCTGTCGGCCAAGCCCCAGGCGGCGTAGATCTGGCCGTTGGTGCGGCTAATCGTGCGCTTGTCGCGGAAGCCCAGACGCGCCGCGATCTGCTCGTTGCTCATGCCGGCGGCCAGCATACGCGCCACCTGCTGCTCCGAAGGCTCAAGCAGCGCCATCGGCGAGCGCTCGTCCTTGCGACTCACCTCGTGGACCCGCGACTCGATTTCGGGGTCAATCGTGCTGCGCCCGGCCACCGCATCACGCAGCAGCGGCACGATCAGCTCGGGCAGCAGATAGTTCGACTTACGGACATACGCATAGTGGCTGAGGATGCCGGAGCGCCGAAAGGCCCGGTAGTAGGCGTCGTCATCCTGGATCGAGTAAAAGACCACCGGCAGGCGCGGGAATTCGCGCCGGATCGCGACGGCGGCCTCGACCCCATTCCAGACTCCAGCCAACTGTACATCCATCAGCACCGCCTCGGGCGGCGCCTCCAGGCAGTACGCCAGCGCCTCTTCGCCGCTGCCGTAGTTGCCAACGACGGTGACGGCACCTGTCGCCGCTAGACCCGCCACTAGGGCGGGCCGCAGGCGCTCGTTATCCTCAATCACCAGAAGTTTCAGCATTGGGGGCGTTCCCTTGTTTTTGACGATGGACGACAGAGATTGGGCGCTGGATGTGTTCATGTCGGCTATCAGCTCTCGGCTCTCGGCTCTCGGCTCTCGGCTCTCGGCTCTCAGCTCTCGGCTATCAGCCATCAGCCATCAGCCATCAGCCATCGGCTCTCGGCTCTCGGCTCTCGGCTCTCGGC
>CAIWXH010000586.1 GCA_903916565.1 uncultured Oscillochloris sp.
CCCGCGCCCCTACGCGCCATCGCCCAGACGCCGGATCAGCCCGGCCACCGCGTCTGCCGTCACATCCCTAAAGCTGCGCCCATCGGCGAGGTGGACGGTGGCGTCGAAGTAACTGCCCCGCCCGCTGTGGCCCATCGGCCCCATGCAGTGCAGCCTGATGCGGCCTGCGGCCATGGCGCGGCCCCAGTGCGTGCCCGCGAAGATCGGCCAGCGCGACGGGAAGATCAGCCCGAGGCGCTGCCCGCGATCCGCGCTGCCGTACAGGTGCGTCAGCGCTGTGATCGTGTCGAGGCTGCGGCTGGAGTTCATCACGCCCCCAAGCGAGATTACCTGCACCGGCACGCGCAGCGTGGCCTGCACGAAGCCCGCTGTCGCCAGGGCGATCTGCCCGCCGCCACTGTAGCCAAGGAGGCTCACCGGGGTGCCGCTGCCGAACGGGTAGCCGTGGCGGGCCAGCCCCTGCACGATCATCTCGGCCACCCCGTAGTTGTAGATCGGCCCGTAGCGCCAGTCCGCCGAGACGGCAATGTGCAGGACGTTGCGTAGGTAGATCAGCTCGCCGGCCTTCTTCAGCGGGCTGTCCCGCTTCAGACGCATCTGGTTGACCCACGCCCAAAACCAGCCCAATTCGCGCTGGCTGGTCATGCTCAGGTTGGTCACCGAGTAGGCGAAAACATCACAGATCACCACCAGCCCCGGCACGCGCTTGTCCAGCGCTGCCAGCAGGTCGTCCTCGTAGCGCGTCTGATAGTCGCCCGAGATGTCGCCGACGCCCGAGAGGTAGACCAGGAACGGGCCACGTACGGGTGCCACCTCGCCCCGTGCAGGCGGTGCGGTCGGCGACCCGGCCCGGCGCGACCATCCCGCCCACCACATCAGCACCGAGAGCGGGATCGCCACGGCGACGGCAATCAAGACCATCACCAGCCCGCCGCCGACCCAGAGCAGCACGTTCATCGGCGCACCTCTTCCGCCGACGGCTCGTAGCCGGGGATCACGCGGGGCAGTTCGTCGCGGCGCAAGGGCCGGGGCCGCCCCGTGGTGACGGCGCGCAGCCAGTCGCCCAGAGAGGCCGCTGGCGCACTCAGCAGAAAGCTGGCGCCCAGCACCAGCAGCATTCCGGCTAGGGCGCAAATGCTGGCCTGCCAGAGCTGAAGTCCCAGGCTCACCAGCGCCCCAATCGCGGTGCCCAGGCTCCACACACGCAGCAGCCCGCGTATGAATGGCCCCACCAGCGGGAGCAAGGCCAGGGCGCCGAGCAGCAGCGGCGCGTAAGATGCGCTCACCGCCACGAAGAACAGCGGCAGCGGCACCTCCACCGCAAAGAGTTCCCGCGCCGCCAGCCACAGCCCGCCCACCCAGAGCGCCGCGCTCAACAGAAAAAGGAGCGCCGCCGCGAGCAGGCTGAACACGAAGCCCACCGGCGTGATTCGGTTGATCAGCAGCACCACGCCACGGGTGCCGACGCCCTCGGAGAGACCGGCCAGAAAGATGAGGCCCGCCGCTGCCGCTAGTCCTTGGGGCGAGCGCAGAAAGTCCATTGGCTACACCGGCTCGGCCACAGGCGCTTCGGGGGGCGGTGCGGGTTCTTCGGGGGCGGGCGCAGGCGGTAGTGGCAGCCAGATAGCGAAGGTGCTGCCGCGACCGGGGATGCTGGCGACGGTGGCGTGGCCGCCGTGCGCGGTGGCGACCCGCTTGACAATCGAGAGGCCCAGCCCCGCGCCGCCGCTGTGGCGCGAGCGCGAGCGATCCGCTCGGTAGAAGCGCTCGAAGATATGGGGCATATCCGCTTCAACAATGCCCACGCCAGTGTCGGCCACGGTCAGCAGCGCATAGCCGTCGCGCTGCTCTAGGCCAAGCGTGACGAAGCCGCCCTGCGGCGTGTACTGGAGCGCGTTGACGCCCAGGTTGAGCAGCGCCTGCTTGAGTCGGTCGCGGTCGCCGGTGATGGTCACCTGATCCTCGGCGCCGATCCGCAGAGTGACGCCATTGACCAGCGGGCGCAGCTCGCGGTACACCTCAAGCATCAACGTGTCAAGCTCGACCGGGTCGCAGCGCAACTCGACGCGGGCGTCACTCTGGGCCAGCAGCAGCAGGTCGTTGACCATCCGAATCAGCCGTCCGGTCTCGCGGCGCATATCGGTGACGGCCTCGGCGGCGAGTTCGGGGTTGTGGAGGCCACCACGGTCGAGGACTTCGAGATTGCCCAGCATCGCCGCCAGCGGCGTCCGTAGCTCGTGGCTCACATCCGCCACAAAGCGGCGCTGGGCGTTGAAGAGCATCTCCAGGCGCACGAGCAGATCGTTAATCGTGACGGTCAGGCGGTGCAGTTCGTCCTGATGTGGCGCGACGGGCACGCGCTGGGCCAGATCTTCCGCGTACACAATGCTCTGGGCGGTGCGCGTCACCAGGTCGATGGGGCGCAAGACCCGACCGGCGAGCAGGGCGGCTCCGCCAGCGGCGATCAGCAGCACGATGGTGCCGCCGCCCACGAGAATCCAGATCAGGATGCCCAAGGTCTGATCGACATCACGCAGCGGGCGTGAAATCTGGAGGTAGCCGACGACCTGGTCATTCGACTGCAGCACCAGGGGTGTGACCAGGGACTCAACCCGCAGATTGTCCACCTCGCGCACGAGGCTGTAGCCGGTAAAGACATCTTTCGGGCCAAGCCGCATGGCCGCGTCAGTCAGGGGCAGCGAGCGCCCGCTGAGGTTGGGCGTGCTGTCGAGCGACTCGCCTTTGTCATTGAAGATCTGGGCCACCAGATTGGGGTTGTTGAAGATCTGGATGAACTGGCCGTGCAAGAAGACCCGCAGCTCGCCCGTCGGCGTGCGGATCGGCTCCAGACCACCGGCGTTAAAGATGCGCCGCACCTGCTCGGTGGCCGCCCACAGGTCGCGCTGGACGCCCGCATACAGCGCTTGCCGCACCGAAAAGAAGGTGCCGCAGCCCAGCAGGAGCAGCGCGAGGGCGAAGAAGCTGGTGTAGATCAGCGTGAGGCGTGCGCGAAATGACATAGGCATGCGGGGGTAGGGGCTGAAAGGCGCGGCGGATTTGCAGGGCTGATGCGACGCCGCCTGCCGGGGGGCTGAAGCCCCCGGCGCTTGGTTCGCGAAGCCTGCCTTCGCAGGCTGGGTGAGGCCGCGCAGGCGGCCTTCGTCCCGCGTAGCCCGTGGCTTCAGCCACCGGGCGGGCGACGTCGTCATGCCCCAGCGCTCACGCTTCGCCGAACAGCTCCAGCGCAGCGCCGTAGGGGTCGCGCTCGCGGGCGGCGATTTGGGTGACCAAGGTTTCCCATGCGGTGCCGCGTAGCCGCTCAAGGGCGATCTCTTGCACGGCGGCGCTCAGTTCGCGCTCGGCGGCGGCGCGGGCGCGCACGCTGGCCTGGCCCGAGTGGCGCAGATGGACGAGGTGGCGACCTGCGGCCTCGACGATCTCGGCGCTGCCCTCGCCTTGCAGCGCCACCGCCTTGAGCACAGGCGGCTCCCATGCGCCAGCGAGGTGTTCACCAAGATGCAGCATCGCCTTGAGCTGGCGGGCGACATTGTCGGCGCCGTCGCGGTCGGCCTTGTTGACCACAAAGATGTCGGCGATTTCGAGCATCCCGGCCTTGATGCTCTGGATGTCATCGCCCATACCGGGCACCTCGACC
>CAIWXH010000587.1 GCA_903916565.1 uncultured Oscillochloris sp.
ACGAAAAATGGCCTTGGCGGTGAGCTCTGGGTTTGCTTCCAGCCGCTGGGCGATCACCGTCAGCACCGCAGCGAAGGGGTCGGGCCGGGTGCGATAGGTGCGTGGCCCGTGTTCAGGGGTGCTGCGCCGATACCGCCGCTTCTGGCGTGCCGGGGCACTGCCCTCCGCGACCGCCGGTTCCGCCACCACCTCGGATACCTCATGCGTCGCCCCGAACCCACCGACGGTACCCTGAAATCGCACCGGCGCTTCTGCCGGTGATTGGGGGGGCTGGCTGACCGTTGGGAACACGGCCAAGTGCCACAGGGCATCCTGGAGCCGATCACGTTGGCGGAGCACGCGCACCGGGTCAAGTTCCGTAAACAGTCTGCTCAGACGCGCCTGCTGCACCACATCCCGCACGCCGGTCGTCTGGAGCCGCTGGAAGGGGGTCTGGGCAAGCGCGTACCGCCGCTGCACATGACTGCCCTGGCGAGTCTGCTCCTTGAGCTTCATCGAGGGCTGAAAGAAGTTCACATAGAGCCGCAGGGCGCGGTACACCTCGGTGCGTTGGCGGTAGGCCCGTTCGCCCTCGTAGCGGTCATAGCCGATGCAATGCCGCACGATGGCCCCGTTTTTCTGCGCAACGAAGCACTGGTCATGCTTCTTGTAGGCGCGTCCCCGTGTGAAGGTAATCTCCTTCCCCGCGCAGTAGGCCCGCAGTTCGTTGGTGAGGAACGCGCTCCCGTTGTCGGTGTCGATCCCGACGAGCGGCATGGGGAGGAGCACGGAGGCCTGTTCCAATGCATGGATGACGCTCTGCTGTCCCTTGTTGCGCAAGGGCAGGCATTCCGTCCAGCCGGTGGCGACATCGGTGCGCACCAAGGTGGAGCGGAAGGCACCCTCGGCATGCCCACCGCAGTGCGCCACGAGGTCAATCTCGAAAAAGCCAGGTTGGGCATCATCCCAATCGTTACCGGTTCGCACGGGTATCTGATGCTTCAAGCGCTTGCCGTGCCTGGTGGTACTGATGCCGCGCAGGGCGGGGTCGCGGCGGATCGGGCCGAGGATACGATCCGCCGTGGCGGGGCTCAACGTGAGCAGCTGGGCGCGCACCTCAGCCGCCACGTCAAGATGCCCGTGCCGTTCGAGGGCGGGCACCAGTTCGGGCAAGAACGGAACCAGACGCTTGGCACCGATGCCGTTTGCCGCTTCCCAGGCAACCCGGAGGGCCGCCTGCACCGCTGGCCCAGAGCGCCGCTCCCGTGGGCGGGTGATCGTGGTTGGTGGGGCGACGACCGGACTGGTAAGCATGCGGATGGCATACGTGCGCGCATAGCCGGTGGCAGCGACAAACTCGTCAAGCATAACCGACTTCTGCTGGTGGTCGGCCTCCTGGTAGCGTGGCGCCGTTTGCGCCAGTAACTCACGCTTTGCGTGGTAACGCATCATCGACCTCACGTGTCACCCTACGCGCTCTAGATTTATCCGCGTAGAGTAACATTATTCGTGAGGCAACGTACTAGTCAAGGTTACATTTCAGATGAGGCAATGCGGTCGGAAGATCTAGTTGACATTTAACAATACCTTCGCCAATTATCC
>CAIWXH010000588.1 GCA_903916565.1 uncultured Oscillochloris sp.
CGCGAGATCCTCTCCGATATCCAGCGGGCGACCAACGCCGCCGTGCTGGTGACCGAGGAGGGCACCAAGGGCGTCGAGAGCGGGGCGAAGCTGGCGGGGCAGGCGGGGCAGATGATCCACCGCATCGCCGGCGAGGTGGAGAGCGGCTCGCAGGCCAATGTGCAGATGGCGGCGGCGGCCCAGCAGCAGATGGCAGGCATGGAGCAGATCGGCCAGGCGATGGGCAGCATCCAGCAGGCCACCACCCAGACTCTTGCCAGCACCCGTCAGGCCGAGCGTGCCGCCCAGGACCTCCACATCCTTGCCCAGAACCTCCAGAAGACCGTGGCAGCCTACCGGCTGTAGTGGTAGTGCGTTCAATCCTTTTCAAAACTATCCTAAGCGCAGGCGACCGGGTCAAGCCATATACCGCACCTGTCGCAGCCGCAGGCGACGGCGCTGCGGCTGCTTCGTACCAATCCCGCCACGACACGTACTGCTACGCTCGTGCGGCCCCCCGCCACCTGCTATGCTGGAGCAAACAGTGCGCGGCAACGACAACAGCGTCAGAGTCGCGCAGCAGCACCAAAGGAGCCTGGTATGAAAATCACCGAGTACTTCGAAGTCGTCTCGACGAACGACCGGGTCGTCCACGTCCGACTGAAGGGGTTCTGGACCGATGCGCTGGTGGCCCAGATCTCGACGCAATTTCTGAAGCAGTTCAACGAAGCCGTTGACCGAATGCGCGGCGGGCGATTCCTTGCGTTGGCCGATTTAACCGAGCTCAAGCCTCCCTCCGAAAAAACAAAGGAGAGTATCGCCCAGGCAATGCGGTACGCCAGGGAACACAACCTCTATAAAACAGTGGAAGTGATGCCCAGTGCGGTCACGCGGATCGCGGTACGCCAGGCCGCCGAGGAGTCAGGCACCGACACCTTTCGCGTGGTCGTCTCCACGGTGGAGGATGCGTGGGTGGAGATCAATAAGTTGAAGCCGTACCTCTAGCAGCACAACGTTTCACAGAGAGCAGTCCTACACAGTTTGTTTCGCGCCCGCCCGGTGGCTGAAGCCACGGGCTACGTGTACGAAGGCCGCCTGCGCGGCCTGCATCAGCCTGCGAAGGCAGGCTTCGCAGCCATAGAGCCGGGGACTTCAGTCCCCCGGATGCACAACCCGTGTAGGATTGCTCTAGCAGTGAGGGTGGCGATGCAAGCGGTGCCGTGCATTTCAGTGTTGGTGATTGCCCCGCATCCAGCCTTCGTGCAGATGCTCAGTCGCTTTCTCGACGAGCCGCGTGCGGGGATGGTGGTGGTTGGGGCCGTGTTCCGCCCGGATGACGCCCTGGCGCTCGCAGCGGTGCGCCAGCCACAGGTGGTCGTCCTGGGGCTCGACGGCAATGCACCGGAGGCGCTGGCCTTGATCGCGCCGCTGCGTGTCATCGTCCCCAGTGTCATGATTATCGCGATCACGCAATTGGGGCTTGCAGAGTACCAACAGGCCGCACACAACGCCAGGATCGACCGCTTCCTAAGCGCCGACACCCTGCATCGTGACTTACTGCCCGCCATCGCCGCGCTGGCGGGCAGTCCAACAGCGAACGGATGTGACTAAGGGCACCTGCGGGCGCAGGCACCTCGCCTGTTGCCAAG
>CAIWXH010000589.1 GCA_903916565.1 uncultured Oscillochloris sp.
CGCTATTTCCCGACCTTCGAGGACCTGGTCGAGGCGGTGGATACGGCCCTCACCACCTTCCAGAACGACCCGGCTGCCGTTCGGCAGCTCATGGGTTCCCACTTGGAGGAGACCGCCAATTGCCCGCGCACAGCGGCCTAGCCGAAACATTATCTGAAGAACTATAGCGCTGGATCGTATCCGCCGCGACACCGATAGCCGTGCCCAGATCCTCCTCGACGACCGCCGCCGTCTTGCCCTCGCAGTTGGCGATGCTGGCGATGCCAGCCTTGAGCAGGCGACCAAAGGCTTCGTTTCGGTTCTTCATGGTAGGCACCTCACCGTGGTCATCGCGTTGACACCAGGCGATCATCGCCCGCTGGTCTACGGAAAATGCGGGGATGGCGTGCGGAAATTTCCGCACGGTGGGTGTGGGAAGGCTCCGCACACCGTAGGGGACACCCGCGCAGCCTTCCGTAGTCTATTACAACCAGGAAACGCAAGACGAACTATGGAGGGAAGTGATGAACACCATGATCCTCATCGGCCTGTCCGCCGCCGTCATCCTCGCCGCCGTCGGGCGCATGGTCGCCCCGCAGGCCCAGATGCCGCAGATTGTCTTTGTGCAGGCCGCATCCGAGGAGGAGACGGGCGGCGCCGGGTGCCTGCCGCTGATCATCCTGGTGGCGGTCATCCTGCTCGTCATTCGCTTTGGGTAGCCGGCGCCAAGGCAGGAGAGGCGATGCACGACAGTACGAGCAAAGAGACTCGTCTATACATCCGCCAGCCTGGCGACAATCTGCTGGATCTGGTTGAGGATACGCTCACAGCTACGGCTGATACCATCACGCTGGGATGGGTCGGCGACCATCTGCTCCCAGCGCCGTAGCTGCGTCAACATCTGCTCGGCCTCCGCCTCAATGCGTGGCTCTGGCGTGCGAAGATCCCCCGTGCGTGCGCCAAGGGAAGGCAACTCACGCGCCCCCCCGAGCGTGGCAGTAGCGCTCGCCGCCACATCACTGCTTGTGAATTCTGTCACGTTCAGCGCGTTAACGCGCTGAACGTGATTATTTTCACGAGGAGCGTGTTGGCCCACGGCAGCGCTCGCCGCCACATCACTGCTTGTGAATTCTGTCACGTTTAGCGCGTTAACGCGCTGAACGTGATTATTTTCACGAGTAGCGTGTTGGCCCAAGGCATCAGCGACCAGCAGCCGAACCTGCTTAAGGTTGAGTCCCTCACGTTCCGCCTGCTCGGCGAGCGTGGTCGCGGCAGCACTATCGCGCTCCCATAGGCGGCTGATCTCCAGCACCCCAGTCATCATTTGGGGGCTACGCCGAATCACATCCTTGAGCGGGTCAGGGATCTGAGCTACACGGGCGCGGGTCTTGGCCCAGTCCTCGCTCTTGCCCAGCATCCGCCCAATTTCGCCCAACCCTGCCGGGTAGTACATCTCCAGGTGCCACGTTACGAGCTGCGCCTCCTCAAGGGGGGGCAAATTCTCCCGCTGAAGGTTCTCCTGGGCGCCCACCGTCAACACCTGCTGGTCGGAGAGCGGACGGACAACGACTGGCAGGACACATGGCACACCGCGCTCGGCGCAGACCATGCGCCAAGCGCGGCGGCGACGATGGCCGTAGACCAACTGGTAGCGTGCCGCCCCACCCACCGCCGGAGCCGGGTGCGGGCGCACAAACAGCACCCCCTGAAAGCCCATCTCCGCCATGCCCTGGGCCAGGTCGGCAAGCTGGGCATCGTCATAGCTTGCCCGGGCCTGGTAGGGCGAGTCCTCGACCAGATCGTCGGGCACCTGGAACACCTGTTCGCTCGACTGGACCGTAAGCCCAACCGCATGCCCGATCTCAGCCTCCGCGTCCTGCCAGCTTTGACGCTTCCACCCAGGGCGCTTGCTCATCGGCCCCCCCCATCCAGAAAGGTGAGGATCTGCTCGGTCGCCGCACGGTAGTCCTGCCCCACCCCGGAGGCGGGCGCGAATTGGGCCAGCGAGGTCTTATAGGCCGGCGCATCGGCTGCCGCCACCGCGAGGCGCACCGGCACGAAGCGGAGCGGTGGCCGTACCGCCGCAACTTGACGCTCGATCTCCTCGAGAGCTGCCTGCGCGTGGCCCGTCCCGCCACGGTAGCGCGTCGGCAGGATACCAAGGAGGGTAAGCTGCGGATTGATGCGCTGTTGGATCTGGCGGGCCAGAGTCTGGACGTACTCATAGCCATCAAGGGCCATAAACGAACACTCGGCGGGAACAAGCATCCAGCGCGCAGCCGTGAGCGCGTTGGTCACTGAGAGATCGATGGCTGGGCGACAGTCGATCAGCACCAGATCGTACTCACGCGCTGCCAAGTGCGGGGCGAGCATCTCCAGCAGCACATACTCGCGCCCAGTCCATGCCGCTGCACCCTGGAGTACGGCATCGAGTCCCAAGGTGGCAGGAACAAGATCCACCCCCGGCAGGGCCGATGGCTGGCGAAAGCCGTCGAGCGACTGCGCCCGCTCACGGAACGCTTCGGTGAGCGTCTTGGCTGCCAGTCCCGCTTCGGGGAGGAGGATCTGTGTGAGCGAACCTTGGGGGTCAGTGTCCACAACCAAGACCCGCCGACCCGCTGTGGCGGCAAAGCCCGCGAGGTTGAGTACGGTGGTGGTCTTCCCGACCCCGCCCTTGAGGTTCGCAACGGCAATGACACGATCCGTGGACATGGCTCGTCTTTCTGTACCTACATCACGGCTGCGGCTCTGGCCCTGGCAGCGCTAACGTGGCAAGGATATAGCTGACTTGGAGGACGCGCTCCAGATTACCATCCAGTTGATTGACGACGCTGGCCGCCTCAGGGGGGTCGATCAGCAGTGCCGCAGGGGCCATGCCCAGGGCACGCGCAATGCTGATGAGCTGGGTAACGCGCAGCGGACGACGCCCAGCCTCATACCCAGCGAGGGTGGAGTGATCGATACCCAGGCGAGCGGCGAGCGCACGGAGGGTCATCCCGGCAGCCACACGGGCATGGGCGATGCGACGCCCCACGACTGCGGCGACCTCCGCCTCGTTCATGCTGAGCGGCCTCTCGTCTGTCATGACAGATCCAGATCACCCTGTTCGGGGAGCAACAGCTCTGTTCCGGTGAGCGCACGATAGGCATCTTGGACGAACTGGACGGCCTCACGGTAGCGCGCCGCCGGAATATCTTCGTACCGGGCGACCCGAAAGCGCACCTTGAGCGTGACCCACGCGGTCTGGAAGGCGGCGGACTTCGTCATACGCGGCTCACGTTCGGCCTTGGCGGCACCCCACGCCTGCACGAGTTGGTAGAGGTGGCCGCGCTGCCTGCGCGTCAGCGCACCCTCCGTCTGCTGTTCGATGGTCGTAAGGCGATCCGTCAGCGCACGAATCTGGGCCGCAAGGTCACGCCATGCATCCCGCGCCCGATCCTGGCTCGACTCAATCTGGGTCTGGCGCTCGGCCAGACCCGTCAACGAGGTTTCCATGCGGCGCAGATCATCCAGATCCTCAATCGCGCGGCTGCCCTGCTCAGGGAGCCCGGCGAGGCGGACGAAGGCGGCATAGACCTCGCGGACAAGGTAGGTCTGAAGGTACCGTAGCTTGTCGCGCACCTCGTCGTTGGTGCGCCCGGTCACGCCCAGGAGCCAGGCGGGCACCTTTTCGAGGGCCAGAAACTCCTGGGCCTGTGTGCCGCCAGCCGTCTGCACCAGAAAGAGTGCAAGGCCCAGATGAAGGTCTGCGTGCCCGCGCAGGCGGCGCATCTGGCTTGAGCGGTTCAGGCCAATGACACCGCAGAGGTCACGGATCGAGAGATAAATCGTCCCATCTGGATGGCGGACAGCGAGGACTACACCACCAAAATAGGTGACAGGGAGTTGCTCGCGTGGATGGAGAGGGGTACTCTCGCCTTGCGGCGAAGTCTGGGTACTCATGAAGGTAGCGCTCATGTACTCTGGTTGCGACTTGCAACCAGAGTATAGGCGAGGGGCAGCCCTCTGTCAAGGGGCATGGTTGCAGAGCGCAACAAGGGGGCGTCATATGACGCCCCCTTGCACATCAAGCTTAAAAAATGACAAACGGGAAGCCTTCTGGGATGATACCGGGATACCACCACCGATCATCAGGAGGCTCCCCATGACGACGATAGCACACGTCAGCCAGGCCATGCAAACGACCTTGACGACCGCCGCCGAAGCGGCGGATGTCGCCCTTCAGTATACGAAACGCCCGGACCGGGCAAAGTTCACGGCGAGTACCCTCGTCCAAACCCTCGTGTTTGGCTGGCTGGCCCATCCTGACGCCAGCGTGGAGCAGTTGGCACAGAGCGCGGCACGGGTCGGTGTCGAGGTCAGTCCGCAAGCGATTGATCCGCGCTTCACCCTGGCGACGGCGCAGCTCTTGCGCGAGGTACTCCTGACCAGTGTGCAGCAGCTTATTGCCGCCGACCCCGTGGACATCCCGATCTTGGAGCGCTTTACGGAGGTGCGAGTGCACGATAGCACCACCATTGTGTTGCCCGATAGTCTGGCCGATCGGTGGGAAGGGTGTGGCGGGAGCACGGCGACGGCCCTGAAATGTGGCCTTCAGATCGACCTGCTGCACGGGGCGTGGACCGGCTTTGATCTGGCCGATGGTCGGTCGTCCGATCAGCGGCTGCCGCTGCACCACGCGGCGTGGCCCAAAGGCGCGCTCCGCTTGGCCGACCTCGGCTTTTTTAACCTGGGCGTGCTGGCCGATGGGGATGCGGCGGGAGCCTATTGGCTGTCGAAACTCGACGCGTTGACGGTGATCAGTGATGCCACCCATCATGAGGTGTCGTTGCTGCGCTTCATCGCGGCGCTCGATCATTCGGCCGCGTGGGATGAATGGGTCCGGCTGGGCAAGGGTCGGCGGGTGCGGGCGCGGCTGCTGGTGCAACCCGTGCCGCAGGAGGTGGCCGACCAACGCCGTCGGCGCATCCGCAAAGAGGCGCGCAAAAAAGGCCATACGCCGAGTGCGGTGGTCTTGGCCTTGGCGGCGTGGACGATCCTGATCACCAATGCGCCGCCGGAGTTGCTTAGTCTGGTCGAGGCGTTAGTGGTGGCGAAAGTCCGTTGGCAAATCGAACTCATCTTCAAATTATGGAAAAGCCATGGCCTGGTTGACCAGTGGCGGAGCGGCAAACCAGCCCGGATCATGTGCGAAGTGTATGGCAAATTGCTAGCCATGCTGATCCAACAATGGGTGTGTATCGTCGGCTGTTGGGCCTACCCGGATCGGAGTTTGGTCAAGGCGGCCCAAGTCGTGCGTGATCACGCCCCTGATCTGGCGAGTGCGCGTGCCTGCATTGCACAACTCACCGAGGTTTTGCAGGCGGTGCAGCGCGTCCTGAAGCGCACCGCACGCATCAATCCTCGCAACAAACACCCAAACACCTATCAACTCTTGCTCGCCCTGACGACCGAGGCAAAAGAAGCTTGATGTGCATGGGGGCGTCATATGACGCCCCCTTGTTGCGCTCTGCGACCACTACGCAGACTGGCCGGTCACCCGATGATCGTCAGCGCAACAACACGCTCGTCGGGGCAATCAAGAGGATCGCCGTTCACGTTGATGTGCATAGGCCATCACGGCTAGCACCAACTCCACGTCTGCTGCCGCTGCATCGAGACGAGCGGCGAACTGGGTCAAAAACGTGGTCGAACTCGCAGCGGGAATCGGTGTCCGCACCTCGTTCGCCGTCGTGCGGAGGGCTGCAGCGAGCATCCCGACGGCGCGCGCAAGGGTATCCATCCGGTGTCCTTTC
>CAIWXH010000590.1 GCA_903916565.1 uncultured Oscillochloris sp.
CAGCGTAATCACCCGACTCGTCGCGCTGACCCCCAGCCCTGCGCCGTTGTCATCATTGTTCACGTTCCCGTCAGGGGTCAGCGTCGTGGCAGCAATATCGGTGGAAGAGCGATAGCCCGCAGGCGCGGTCACGCGCACCTGGTAGGCACCGGGGCGCAGGTTGGTGAAGCTGTAGACGCCCGTCGCGTCGGTGGTCTGCGAAAGCACGGGCGTGCCGCTGGCGTCCTGCGCTGGGTTCAGGGCGCTGTCGAACAGCTCGACCGTCGCGCCGTTAATCAGGCCGTCGGGCGCGCCGTCGTAGGTGCCGTTGTCGTTCACATCCTCAAAGACCAAGTTGCCCAGGCTCACCACTTGGAACAGGCCGAAGTCCACGGTGAGGTTACCGTTATTTCCGTCGCCATCAGTCGTCGGCTCACCGCCGACGGTCAGTTCAACGGACGGGCTGAGGATGACGAGGCCAGAGGTGCCGCCGTTGTCGTCATTGTCAGTCGGCACGGTGTTCACATCGGGCGGCGGCTCGTAGCCGTAGGGCGGGTTCACCGCGCCGGTGCTGGAGCGGTAGCCCGCCGGTGGCTCCACCTCGACGATGTAGCGGCCCGCGCTGAGGTCGGTGAACGTGTAGATGCCGGTGGCATCCGTCGTCGTGGTCAGCACCGCGTCGGCGGTCGTGAGGCCAGCGACACCGTCTATGTCGTCGTCGCGGGTGCCGTCGTTGTTGTTGTCACGGTACAGGCGCACGGTCACGGTGGGCATGCCGGTCTCGCCCGCGCTCAGGCCGTCGTTGTTCACGTCATTCCACACCAAGTTGCCCAGGTTGAGCACCGTGTAGAAACCGAAGTCCACCGCGTAGTTCGCGCTACTATCGGGCGTGAGTACATTGTCAGTGAAGCCGCCGGTGTTATCTTCGAGCAGCAACTCGCTGCTAAAGGCCAGCGTCACCGACAGGCTGCGCGTGGTCGTCGCATCGATCCGGCTGCCGTTATCATCTTCGTCGATGGCGACCAGCTCGGGGTTCTTCCCTGGCTCGTACGGCGCGGGCATCGTCTGGCCCGTGCTACTCGTCATCCCCGCCGGCGTGTCCACCTCAACAATGTAGTTCCCCGCGCCCAGATCCGTGAAGAGGTAGCGCCCGCTCGCGTTCGTCTGCATCGAGCGGATGGCGTCGGCGGTGGTCACGCCACCCACGCCGTTCAGGTCGTCCGGCACCCCGTCGCCGTTGTTGTCGCGGTACAGGCGCACCGGCACGTTCGGAAGACCAGCCTCGGTGGCACTGTCATAGACGCCGTTGTTGTTCACGTCATTCCACACCAGGTTGCCCAGGCTGAGCGGGCGGAACAGGCCGAAGTCGGCGGTCAGGTTGCTGTTATCGTCGCGGGCGAACTCGCGCAGCGACGGCGTAGGCAGCGCTGGCTCATTCAACGGCGCGCCGCCGAAGGCCAGGGTGATCGGCAGCGAACGCACCGTTACCGAGACTGGCAAGCTGACCGCGCTGACAAAGCCGTTGTCGTCTTGGTCGGTCGTGATGGTGTTCACAGCGGGCGGCGTCGGCTCGTAGGTGCCGAAGTCGCCGCTGCTGCTGGTGTAGCCAGCGGGTGCGGCAAGCTCAACAATGTACGTGCCGGTCAGCAGGCCCGTGAAGCGGTACTGCCCCGTCGCGTCGGTCTGCATCCCGCCCGCCGCGTCATCGGTGGTGCCCAAGATGCCGTCAGGGCCGACCAGGATTTCGGTCGTGCCATTCTGCGCGTACAGGCGCACCGTCACCGTGGGCATGCCGGTCTCGCCGGTACTCACCAGTCCGTCGTTGTTCGTGTCGTCCCAGACCAAGTTACCCAGCGTCAGCGGGCGGAAGAAGCCGAAGTCCACGCTGCGGTTCGACTGATTGTTGGGTGCCTCACCAGTTGTCGCCTGAGCATCGCCATCGGTGGTTGGCTCGACCGTGCCGTTGCCCTCGCCCAGCTTAACCGGCTGGCTGCTGACGGCACCGCTGGCACTGTCGCGGCTGCCGTTATCGTCGTTATTGGTGTCGTTGTCGGGGTCGGGTGCTGGCTCGTAGGCGCCCAGCGCGCCGGTGCTGCTGGCGAAACCGTCCAGCGCGGCACCGCCAGCGAAGTTGCCAGCAGGCACGCTAACCACGTAATCACCCGCTGGCAGATTGTCGAAGCGGTAGTAGCCGCTGATGTCGGTGGTCTGGGTCGGCACCGCCGTGCCGTCAATCTGCACCGCCGGGGTCGTGCCATTGCTCAGCAGCAGCGTCACGGTCACGCCTTGCACCCCGAACTCGGTCGCGCTGTCGAAGGTGCCGTTGTTGTTCGTGTCCTCCCAGACCAGATTGCCCAGCGAGTAGGTGCGAAGTGCGCCGAAGTCTACGGTGGGATCGTTGGTCAGGCCCAGCGCCGTCGTCACCGTATTCGCGCTCGTGTTACCGATAAAGCCCGCCGTCAGCGTCACGACCTTGCTGCTGACCAAGCCGCCGCCGACACCGATGCCGTTATCGTCGCTGTTCACGTTGCCGTCGGGATTGGCGCTGCCAGCGGTGTCGCGGGTACTCACGTAGCCCGTCGGCAGATCAACGTGGACACGGTACGCCCCGGTGGGCAGACCAGCGAAGGCGTAGGCGCCGCTGGCGTTGGTGAGCATGCCGCCCGGCGCGTCATCGCTAGTGCCGAGGATACCGTCGGGGCCAACCAGGATTTCGGTGGTGTCGTTTTGCGCGTACAGGGTCACGGTGATCCCGGCCAGACCCGGCTCGCTTCCATTAAGCATGCCGTCGGCCTGGACGCCGCCGCCGCCTGCGCCGGTGTCCATCCAAACCACATCGCCGAGGCTGGCGGTGTAGAAGCCGAAGTCAAGCGTCAGGTTGCTGTTGAGGTCAGCGATGGTTTCGCCCGCAGGGGTTGTACCGGCCCCTGGCCCCGGCTCGCCGGTAGGCTGATCGCCGACGGTCAGCATAACGGGCTTGCTCAAAATGCCGCCCTGGTAGAACGGCGCCGTACGCACCGTGTCGCCGTTATCGTCCTGGTCAACGGTGCTGTTCGGGGCTGCCAGTTCGCTGATCACACCAGCGTTGCTAATCGTCGTGCCGCTGCTGTGGTAGCCCACCAGCGGGCCAGTGCCGGTGAAGTTGCTGGCCGCGATGCCGACGAAATACTGGCCCCGGAAGAGCGGCACGGGGGTGCCAAGCGCCACGCCGTCGCTGTGCGTTTGCTGCGTAAAGCGGTAGAAACCAGTCGCGTTGGTGGTCTGCTCGGCAATCCACTGCTGCTCGGCAACCGTCGTCAGGCTGCCGTCGCCATTCGCGTCGAGGAAGAGTTGCACGGTCACCGTCGGCACGCCGGTGGACGAGCCAAGGGCACCGCCGCCGTCATCGTCAAACCCGTCGTTGTTGGTGTCGTAGAAAACCCGGTTGCCCAAACTCACCGGCTTGGTGAAGCCAAAGTCGAGGGTCTGGTTGCCGTTGGTGCCGTCGCCGTCCGTACTCGGCTCGCCGCCCAGGGTCAGCGAGATCACCCGGCTCGTCGCGATTGCCCCGGTGCCTTCGCCATTGTCGTCGTTGTCAAAGTCGCTGTTCGGGTTCAGCGTGTTGGTCACGTCACGCGACGAGTAGTAGCCAGCGGGCGGGGTCACGCGCACCAAGTAGCCACCAGGCAGCAAGTGGGTGAAGCTGTAGATGCCGCTCGCGTCTGTGGTGGTCGTGACCACCAGCGTGTCCGTCCCGGCCTCGTAGCTGCCGTTGCCGTTCGTGTCGGTGTACAGATCGAGCGCCACACTGATGAGGCCCGTCTCGGTGATCTGGTGGGTGCCGTCGTTATTCGTGTCTTCCCAGACCAAGTTGCCCAGGTTCAGCGGCTGGAACAGGCCGAAGTCCACCGTCAGGTTGCTGCTGGCATCCGCCGCCGGGTTGACTGTCACGCCGGTGGTCGGCATGGTCAATTCCGTCTCGCCAGTGATCTCGCCGCTCGCGCGCACGGTCAGCAGCGTACTGCTGATCACCGCCCCGCTGGTGGTGCCGTTGTCGTCGCTGTCGGTATTGTCCGTCTTCCCCGGCTCGTACGGGCCAGTCACCGCACCATTGGCCCCGGTGCTGCTGACGTAGCCCGCTGGCGGCACCACCTCGACCAAATAGTTACTGTTGTCGCGCAGACCAGTGAAGAGGTACGC
>CAIWXH010000591.1 GCA_903916565.1 uncultured Oscillochloris sp.
GACCCGGCCCTGGGCCGCTTCCTCAGCCGCGACAGCTTCGGCGGTCACCTGCGCGACCCGCAGAGCCTGAACCGCTTCGCCTATGTGCAGAACAACCCGCTGCTGTATGTGGATCCAAGCGGGCGGGAGAAGGATGCAGGCGGACAGTGCCTTGCGCCTATTCCCTGGTGTGAAATGCCCTCGAACTCCCATTCCGACTCTTTCTACTACGACAACACTGGCGGAGCCTATATGCTAGGTGGGCATGGGGAGCGTCTGGTCTACCCGAATTTATATCGGGGAAGCACTCTTAGTTCCGGTTGGGATGAACTGAGAGACTTTTCGTCAGACGCACTTAATCTGATTGGCCTCGGTCTGACAAAAAGTAGGGTTGTGAACACTGTAAGTCGGTTTAACCTGGCTAGAACTGTCTGGTCGGCAGTAACGACCATTAATGATGCTGAGGAGAAGTCAAAGTCCGGAACCCCTTACACGATTGAAGTCTACATGGACTTTACAGGTTCACTTGAATTTAGGAGTGAACCAGCATTGAACGAAGGCTTGATTTAAGATTCCCAGTAAGGGTGGTTGTGGGAAGTGAATTGCTCTAGTACCGCGTTCTGGAAGTTCCGGTGGGGTTGCGTGATAGTTCTCGTACGGTATGGAACGCAGCGGCACGCGGTTCAGCCTTCGTGCGCTTCGTGCGCTTCGTGGTAAAAAACCTGCCGCGTAGTTCCGCCGACGTGTACTAGTTCTCTTCCCCTGAGTAACACATCCACCAGATTCGTCAAAGGAGACCCACCATGCGCCAACCCATTCACCGCCGCCGCCTTATCCCCTTGCTGCTGGCCGCGCTCGTGCTGCTGGTGCTGGCGGGGCCGGGTACGCCCGCCCACGCCGCACCCGAGCCGACGCTGCACATCAGCAATGTGACCGACACGAGCGTGACGATCTCCTGGTGCACCGCCAGCCCGCTGATGGGGCGCGTGCGCTACGGGGCCACGACCCTCACCCAGACGGCGGACGACGAGCGTGGGGCGACAGTCGCGGCACGCACCCACTCGGTCGTGCTGAGCGGGTTGGCCCCGCTGACCACCTACAGCTTCGACCTGCTGGCCGGGGGTGCGACCGACGATAACGGCGGCGCACACTACCAGTTTCGCACTGGCAAGACCCTGACGCCCGGTATGCCCGAGACCGCCTACGGCACCCTCGTGCAGGCCAACGGGACGACACCGGCGCCTGACACGCTGGTCTATGTGACGATAAGCGCGAGTGGCGGCCAGTCGAGCGAGCTGGCTGGGCTGACCAACGCCGCAGGCCAGTGGTATGTGGACTTAAGCGCCGCCCGTGTGACCGACCTCAGCGCCCCCTTTACGTTTGGGCCATCCGACCAGCTTGTGGTCGCCGCCTGGGACGGCACGGGCGCGCAACTCAGCGTGACCCTGCCGCTTGATCCGCACTTCCCGCTGCCCACGCAGAGCCTTGTCGGCGGCCCGGTCGAGGAGAGCCTGAGCATTCCTGTGCGTCTAGGCTGGCAGTTGGTGAACCCGGCGCTGGCGACAGCGGGCAGCCCGGTGGGCGCCCCCTTCAGCAGCATTGCCGGCAGCTACGACGAGCTACGCGCCTTCAGCGGGGGCAGTTGGCAGAGCTACCTGCTTGGCGCGGGCGGCACGCTCACCACGGTCGGCCCGACCAGCGGCCTCTGGCTGCATGGCACCGCCGCCGCCACGCTCACCATGCGCGGCTTCTACCCCGCCCGCCAAGAGGTGGCCCTGGCACCGGAGTGGAACCTCGTTGGCTTTCCGCTCCGCAGCACACGCACGCCCGCTGAGGTGCTGGCGGCCATCGCGGGGAAGTATGACCAGGTGCTGGCCTACGAGGCAACCGGCTGGCAGGTCTATCTGCCTGACGGTGGCCCTGGCAACACGCTGACGCAGTTTGCGCCAGGGAAGAGCTACTGGATTCACATGACTGAGGCGGCGACGGTGGTGATCACCAACTAGAGGGAGCCGAACGATGTTGCACCACAGATGGCCGTGCTGGCTTGGCGTCTTCATCGGGCTGATGGTGATCGCTGGGGGGCTGATGGGCGTAGGGCCAGCGCCGGTTGTGCTGGCCGCGAGTCCGGGCTGTGTCACCGTGTACACCAACACCAACTACACCGGAACCTCGGGCACGCTCTGCGCGGGCACCTATGATTCGACCACGCTCAGTAGTCAGGGCCTCTTCCTGACCGTTAGCTCATTCCAGGTGGGCGCGAACACCACCATCACACTGTGCGCCTACGCGGATTGCAGCCAGGTGCCTATGATCTCCTTCACGACCGATGTGCCCAACCTTGGCAGCTACACCTGCGGCGCAACGCCCTACTGTGGCGCAACCTGGGATAACGCCAATCGTTGGATTATCGTCGAAGCCGTGGGCGGTAGCCTCCCCGATCTCCAAACCCGCTCGGAGCGTATTAACAGCCCTGCGCCCTACTATGCCGGCCAGGTGCTGAGCGTTTGTGCCCAGGCCAGGAATTACAACGTCGGTGCTGCGGGGGCGAGCGCGATTGGCTTTTGGGTTGCCACCAGCACGACCCTGACGCCCATTGACGCCAACTTGAAGGGCTTACTTGCGGTTCCGCCGATCCCGTCGAATGGCAGTGACATTATTAGCTGTACGAGCATGACCATTCCCGCGAACCTGCCGCCAGGGGCATATCGCATGGTCATCGAGTCCGACACCAACCTTCAGGTTGCGGAGTCGAACGAGACCAATAACATCTATACGCTGCCCTTGACCATCAGCGCCCCGCCCACGCCGACCAACACGCCGACCAACACGCCGACCAGCACCGCCACCAGCACCGCCACCAGCACCGCCACCAGCACCGCCACCAACACCGCCACCAGCACCCCAAGCGGTTGTGCGGTCGGTGAGCGGCTCGTGGTGTCCTTTAGCGGCGGGCCAGCGGGCGCACAGACAGTGCAATCGTACACGGGTATTGAGCCAATCAGACTGACGGTTTCCGGTGTGGGGACAGCAGCAGGCGGGCAGTACAGCGATGCCTTCTATCTCTACGCGAGTGCGAGCAACACGCCGATCACCCCGCAGCACTATATCGCGCAGTATAACTGGGTGCTATGGATCAATGGACAGCACGCCGAAAATCTGATCGCCGGCCAGTTGGTACCAGCCTATCGCGCTGACCACATCTACAGCTTCGACATCACAGCGTTAGCGGGCAAGCTCAACTTTGGGATCGGTGATACGGGCACTGGCGATAATACGGGCAGCTACACGGTTGATCTCTGCCAGGGCGTGCCACCGACGAACACCGCGACCAACACGCCGACGAACACCGCCACCAACACACCGACGCCAACCAACATGCCGACGAACACCGCGACCAACACGCCGACGAACACCGCCACCAGCACCCCAACGAGCGTGCCAGCGCTTCAATCATTCACGCTCGCGATTCGACCTGGCTGGCAGTTGATCTCCCTGCCCGTGGTAGCGGCAAACACCCCCATCGAAACGGCCCTTCGTTCGATTGCTGGCACCTACGATCAAGCCTACACAGACTCGAACCCAGCAACCAGCGTTGGCCCAACCACCGGCATTTGGCTTCATAGTACCCAGGCGACCACCCTCACCATCACCGGCATCTATCCCGTCAACACAACCCTGAACCTCGCCGCAGGCTGGAACCTCGTCGGCTTGCCCATCCGGCAGGCGCAAGCGACGGCAGATCTGCTGGCAACGCTTAGTGGCAAGTTCGACCAAGTACTCAGCTACCCAGCGACAGGGTGGCAGACGTACCTACCCGGCGGCGGCCCCGGCAATCTCCTCACCCAGATCCAGCCCGGCCAAGGCTACTGGATCCATATGACCGTGGCGGCGAGTCTGACGATCACGAATCCGTAACCAGCGCTTGGCTTATCACAGCGAGGAATGTCTATGACGACGCATACACGCCCCAGGTTCATCGGCCTCTTCATCGGCTTGCTGCTGGCACTGTTCCCGCTGGCCGCTCTGGCCGCTCCACCGCTCCTTCCGACGACGCTGACTGGTCGGCTCGCCCTTAACGGTGCGCCAGCGGCAGACGGTACGGTGATCACCGCGCTGATCAACGGCACCGAGCTTGCCTCTGCCACGGTCTACAGCTTCGGCGGCATCGCTGGGCGGTACGTCTTGATCGTGCCGGGCGATGATCCCGCCACCCTTGGACAGATCGAGGGTGGTGTGCAAGGTCAAAGCATCAGCTTTGGCGTAAGCGGGGCAACTATTGCTGAGATAGCAAGCTGGGCCACTGGAAGCCTACTTCGGCTGGATCTGACCGCCAGCCCAAGCGTGACCGCTGATGTGAGTATCCCCACCATCAGTGGGAAGCCCGCTCAGATCGTGCAGGTGCCAATCACGGTCAACACCAGCGTGAGCAACCTGCTCGCCGCCAGTCTCACCGTGAGCTATGACAGCCGCGTGCTTCGCCCGCATGGAAGCATGGCTGTGCCAGGAACCCTGACGACGGGATGGGGTCTTGCCGTGAATGCGCTCGGCACCGACCAGATCCGCCTTGCCATGGCCAGCCCCGCCAGCGGGGTAAGCGGAACTGGCACCCTGGCGATCCTCGAATTCGAGGTGATCGGATCGGCGGGGATGCACAGCCCACTCCATTTTGTGAAGCTTCAGCTTAACGATGGTGCGCTGGCCGCAACGACCCAAGATGGAGCCTTGAACATTCCGCTGGACACCTACACCGTCAACGTGACCGCGCACACCAGTGGCGGGATAGCCCTTGCCGGGGTTGGGGTGAACGTCGCGCAACAGACGAGCCTCACGTGTACCACAGACTCGACGGGCCGGTGCGATCTGCTTGGGCTGACCAAGGGCACCCGCACCATTACACCAGCCAAGTCGGATGCGACCAACGGGAACATTCCCAGCGGGATCATGCATTATGATGCCTCCCTGGTGCTTCAGCACGACGCTGGCCTAATTATCCTGACCGGCAACGCCCTGCTCGCAGGCGATGTCAACCACGATGGTCAAGTCACCGCAATGGATGCAAACCAGATCCTCAAGTACGCCGCCGGCCTGATCACACTGCCCTTCAGCGGGGCTGGCGAGGTCTGGCACTTTCTGCCCGAGCGCTACACCTATGCACCGCTGACGAGTGATCAGCAGCCCGACTTCACCGGCATCTTACTCGGCGACGTATCCGCCGAGTATACGCCTAGCCTTCAGGGGATGCGTTCACCGCAAGACACAACCCGCATGGGCATCGCCACGAGCGATTCGGTGGCGATCCAGGTACTCCTTGGCAGCCAGCCTGATGCAAATGGCTTTATGACTGACCGCATCAAGATCGTGCCAGGCGCAAACCCGGTCTACAGTATGGGCTGGGAGCTAACCTACGACCCGGCGACAGTCAGTGAGATGGTCGTGCAGCCGACCAACACCGCCAACGGTTTTGCCATCGTCACCAATACCAAAACGCCGGGTACACTGCGGGTAGCTATGGCGGGCGCAACCCCGCTTACGCGCGACACAGTGGTGCTAAGCGTGCGCTATCGAGCGACCACCGCGCCGACCTTCACGTTGGCTCAGGGTGATTCGAACCAAGGGACAGCGATTGGACAGATGCCGCCAATCCTCGATCAGGCTCAGTCCATGCTGTATCTGCCGCTCATCCAGCGCTGAGCAAAGATTCGGCGCTTGCAGCGAAAGTCTAGTGGGGGGCATCGTGTTTCATTGGAAATAACACCCGCTAAGGCTCAACGGCACGCATTGGGAAACCGTACAGGAGAGAACTGCTCTTCCATAACTCAGCAGCACCTCGTTGCATTCGGCCTTCTGATGCGGTAGCCAGAACCGTAGCGTGTGTTATTTCCGTTTGAATGAAGGTGATGCTCACATCGCGCTTGGAGCAGAAGCTGACCAAGCGCGACGTGCCGTCGCGGGTGTGGGTGAGGCGATCCATGCGGTGAACGACCAACGTATCACCCTCAGGCCGCTTCGTGGCGTGAGGGTGATACGTTGGCCCGATTCTGTTAGAAAAAGTCTTGACCCGCCGCGACGCCTGTCCGGGAATGCGAAAACCTGTCATGTGCAGGATTATTCTGCACGTGACAGCATCCGAATGCGGGTGAGCAGGAACGCTCCCTATGATAATGTCTATTCTCTCAGGAATGCGGCGCTGCGATTGAATCTCGCTACACGGTGATGTTGATTGCGGTTGCTGTTCCAATGGTACGCAGACCCCATGATCTGCGGTGCCGGAGCGCATCGCCATCACTCCGCCAAATCGGCATAGAGGCGCGCAAGGTCAATGAGTATCCCGCCATGCGCGGCCAACTCCTGCTGGGCGGCTTCGGTCGCCCCAGCGCGGGCGAAGATCGCATAGCGGATCGTCCAGTCGCTCGTGGTGACCTTCATATCATTGAGCACCAGGGGCGTCTTCGTCTCAATCAGTTCGCGCACCACTTTGCGGTCTACGGCGTCACCTGTCCATTTGCACTCGCCCAGCAGGAGCGTATGGGTCTGCCAATCAACGGCAACCACATCCACCTGTACATGCCGACTCCAGTGGCTGCCAATCACCTGCGGAATAAACCCAAGCACCGGGGCGCTCTGCGGCGCGTCCA